>CAJUJC010000048.1 GCA_910586805.1 uncultured Erysipelotrichales bacterium
CCAGGGAAATGACAGAGTCAAAGTCTGTTGCCTTACCGCTTGGCTATATCCCAATGTTTGTGCTTAATTAATATAACAATTTTCCTGACTTTAGTCAATAACTTTCTAGCATTTTTTTAAAAAAACGTAAAAGTACATCAGTATTATAACCTATTATTAAAAAAATTAAACAAAAACTCTATCAAAATGATAGAGTTAAACATTTAAATATTTTTTAACACTTACTAATTTCACACATAATGTGAATAATTGAGCTGCTTGTTTTAATTCATCCATAGGAGGGAATGAAGGAGCAATTCTAATATTAGAATCTTTTGGATCTTTTCCATATGGGTAAGTTGCACCTGCATTGGTTAAAATAGCTCCTGCTTCTTTACAAGCCTTGACAATATCTTTGGCACAGCCATCTAATGCGTAAAATGAAATAAAATATCCACCTTTAGGTTGAGTCCATGTTCCAATTTCTAATCCACCCAACTCTTTTTCAAAAATATCTAATACAGATTCAAACTTAGGACGTAAAATATCTGCATGTTTTTTCATATGCATTTTTAAACCATCAAGATTTTTAAAATATTCAACATGTCTCATTTGATTAATCTTATCATGTCCAATTGTTTGAACAGTCATATGTTTTAAAATATCTTCTTTATTATCGATAGAAGTTGCTAAAGCTGAAATTCCAGCACCTGGAAAAGATACTTTTGCAGTCGAACAAAATTCAAATACCATATTAGGATTTCCTGCTTTTTCACAGGCAGTTAAAATGTTTTCAACATGATCTTGATTATCATCATATAAATGATGAATAATATAAGCATTATCCCAAAAAATTCTAAAATCTTTTGCAGCAGGTTTTAAGGAAGCAAAACGTTCAACTGTTTCTTTAGAATATGAAGTTCCAGTAGGGTTAGCATATTGAGGAACACACCAAATACCTTTTACTGTTTCATCATTTTCAACATATTCTTTTACCATATCCATATCAGGTCCATCTTCTAATAATGGAATTGCAATCATTTCAATATCAAAATGTTCAGTAATTGCAAAATGGCGATCATAACCAGGAACAGGACATAAGAATTTGACTTTATCTAACTTACACCAAGGCGCATTTCCTAAATACCCATGTGTATAACCTCTACTAATTTGGTCAAACATAATATTAAGACTTGAATTTCCATAAACAACAACATGATCAACAGTCGTTTCTAACAATTCAGCCATAAATACTTTTGCTTCATCAGTACCATCTAAAATACCATAATTACGATAGTCCATAGCCTTGTTTAAATTACTTTGACTATTGATAGTATCTAATAAAGGCATAGATAAATCTAATTGAAGGGATTCAGGTTTACCTCTAGCCATATTAAGATTCAAATTCTTAGCTTTTATTTCATTATATTCATTTTCTAACTTCGTTAATAAATCTTTTAATTCGTCTTTACTCATTTCTTTTAAAGGTTTCATAAAATTCTCCTTTTCATTTATATAAAAACATTTTACATTGTCAAACTATAAAAAGCAATCTCTTTAATAGATAAAATAAATAATTAATAATTATTACTATTATTAAATAAAGTGTGCTATACTATATACAGGAGGTAATTGATTATGGATATGAAATCATTTTTTAAATTAAGTTATGGTCTTTATATTGTGACGACAAAATCTCATGAAAGAGAAAGTGGTTGCGTGATTAACACAATGACACAAGTGACAGCTGAGCCATCAAAGATTTGTGTAACTATTAATAAAAATAATTTTACAACTGAGATATTGAAAGAAAGTCAAGTATTTAATGTGAGTGTTCTATTAGAGAATGCCCCAATGGATGTTATTAGACAATTTGGATTCCAATCAGGGAGAGATGTTAATAAATTTGAGGAAGGTCAATATGGAACAGATATTCATGGTGTAAAATATTTAAAAGAATATTCAGCAGCAATGTTTGCATGTAAGGTATTAAATACAGTAGATGTAGGAACACATATTATGTTTATTGCTGAAGTTGTAGATGCTCAAGTTTTAAGTAATGAAGCTGTTTTAACATATACCACTTATCATGAAAAGAAGAATGGTACAACTCCAAAAGGTGCACCATCATATGTAGAAGAAAAAGAAAAAACAGGTTGGATATGTGATGTTTGTGGATATATTTATGAAGGAGATGTTTTACCTCAAGATTATATATGTCCAATTTGTAAAATGGATGTCACACATTTTCAAAAAATTTCATAAAAAAAATGGTAGAAATTTAATGAATTAATTCATTATCTTCTACCTTTTTTTTAAGATTTTCTTTTTAAAATATATGTTCCATAGGCCTTTATACAAAATGTTTTTGAAATAACTGGTTTATCGTTTGAGAGTAAAATTTCATAATTTTCATAATTAAATTCATAAATTAATTCTTGATTTGTGAAATTAGAAATAACTAAAATTTCATTTTTATCATCATATCTACGATATATAAATAGATGTGGATATTCCTTTTCTAAAAGTTCAAAATCACCATAGACAATTACATCATATTCATGCCTTAATTGAATTAATTTTTGATAAAAACTATAAATAGAATCATTATTGTTCATTTGAGATAAAGCATTAATATCGTGATAATTAGGATTAACATTCATCCAAGGAGTTGTTTTTGAAAAGCCTGCATATATGGAATTATCCCATTGCATTGGTGTTCTTGCATTATCACGACTACTATAACATATACCTTTCATCATTTGTTCATGTGTTAAAACTTTCTTTTCTAAAACAAGCATTTTATAGTTGTTAAAAACTTCGACGTCAACACAATCCTCCAAGTCTTGAAAAGGATAATTTGTCATCCCTAATTCTTCACCTTGATAAATATATGGAGTTCCTTTCATCATATGGAGTGTAGCAGCTAACATCTTTGCAGAATCCTTCCAATATTGAGGTGTAGAAGTATTACCAAATCGAGAGACAATACGAGGTTGATCATGATTATCCCAAAATAAACTATTCCAACCTTCATGCATCAAACCTATTTGCCATTTCTCCGTAATTCTCTTTAATTTTACTAAGTCAAGAGGGATTGGTGTCCATTTGCCATATTGACCAGAATCAACATCATTATGTTCAAATTGAAATAACATATTTAATTCATGTGTATAGTCACTTGTATACTGAATAGCTTGTTCAATAGAACAAGCAGTGATTTCACCAACTGTCATAGCATCATATTGAGAAATGACTTTTTTATTCATTTCTTGTAAAAATTCATGAATACGAGGTCCATTACTTGTGTATTTAGAACAACGCATATAATGTGATGTTTGTGGTAAAACATCAACATATTCAGCTTTACTAATTTTGTTAATAACATCCATTCTAAAACCATCAATGCCTTTATCTAGCCAAAATTTCATCATTTTATAGATATCATTTCGCATATCAACATTATCCCAATTTAAATCAGGTTGTTTAGATGAATAGAGATGCAAATAATACATATCAGTTAATTCATCATACTCCCATGCTGAACCTGAAAAAATACTTTCCCAGTTTGTTGGTTCTTGATTATTTTTCCCTTTTTTCCAAATATAGTAGTCTCTATATTTATTATCAGTAGACAAGCGACTTTGTTGAAACCATTCATGTTGATCAGATGTGTGATTGACAACTAAATCCATAACAATTTTCAAACCTCTAGAATGAGCTTCCTCTAATAACATATCAAAATCTTTTATTGTTCCAAACATTGGATCAATTTGGTAATAATCTGCAATATCATAACCATTGTCAACTTGTGGAGATACGTACATAGGTGATATCCATAAAATATCTACCCCTAAGTTTTTTAAATAATCTAATCTTTGAATAATTCCTTGAATATCTCCTATTCCATCATTATTGCTATCTTGAAAGCTTTTTGGACAAATTTGATAAATAACACTTTCTTTCCATCATTTCTTTTCCACTATAAACACCTCTTTCTTTTTTAATAATTGAATGGAAGCCTTTGGTCTTCTTTAAAACTTTTTCCGCTTGGATTTCCTTCAACTCTATAAACTCGTTTACTCAAAACATCATAAATAACTGACCAAACAGTATCACCACCTTGTTTTCTATTGTATTGACACATGAAACCATGTTTTCCTGATAAAATATTCTGTACTAACTGAAGTGAAAAAGGATTGTTTTGTAATGCAGTCAAAGCAACTTGATACCTTTCATGAGCTCTCCAATCATCAATATTAGGATCTCTATATTCTTCCATATCTTTTGTTTGGAAATGATTACTTGCCACCACAAAGTTATGACTTTCAATAATAGTTGTTTTATCAGGATTACATTCTACAACAGCCATTTTACCTTGTGAATCAATCATTGTGATTGTTTGTGAAGATGCAATAGGTAATGTGTTTAACACTTTGATAGCTTCTTGGGTTGTAGAACATTTTTCTAATAAATATCTTACTAACATTCCTGCATTTAATCCAGGTTTTTTTATTTTGGGGTAAATAAAGGTAAGTCCAATTGCTAAGCCATATTCATTCATACCATCTTCGATTTGTACAAAAGCTGTCGTATTTCCATTGAAAGCATAGCTACAATTCAGTTGATAAAGACAATTCATATAAAGCTTTTCTAATTCAACAAGGAAGTCACTGTTTCTACCAAATAAAATATGTTTGTTATCTCTAAGTGCAAAACAAGTACAATGATTGTTAAACTCAAAGCAATACATACTTAATAAAAAAGTATATAAATCTTGATAAGACATTTTTTGACCATCAGCAATTCCTTTTATTTCTTCAAGAATTTCAGGATAATATTTTTGATAAATAGGTAAACATGCATTTGCAAAGTTCTGTTTTTCCTTAGTTATTGTAAAAGTAGGTACATTATTTATTTTTTTATTATTTTTAAGTAGCATAGTTCCCCAATGAAAACCAGCTTGATAATGTGTTCCTTTAAATCGTCCATGATACATAAAAATCCTCCTTATTTTAAAAGAGGTAGGCCTGCCTCAATTTCATGTTAATAGAATAAAAAATTGTTGTCAATGAATTAAAATAAAATGATTTCATTTTGCGTTTATGCTATAATTTTAAATAAGAAAAGTGAGGGATGATAATGAAAAATTATATTGATTTACATATGCATAGTATGTATAGTGATGATGGTGAATATACTCCAAAACAACTTGTTGAAATGTGTCATGAAAAAGGGATTCGTATTATGGCAATAGCTGATCATAATAGTGTTATGGCAATTGATGAAGCAAGTCAAAAGGCTCAAGAATTAGGAATGCAATATATTCCTGCTGTGGAAATAGATTGTACTTATGAAGGGATTAATTTGCATGTTTTGGGATATGGTATTGATTATAAACATGAGGATTTTGTAAAGTTGGAAGAAAATGTTTTGAATCAAGAATTAGCATGTTCAATGAAGAAATTAGAACTTACAAATCAATTAGGATTTAAAGTTACAAAAAAGGATTTAGATCAATTGTCTTCAAATGGTGTTTACACTGGAGAAATGTTTGGTGAAGTTTTGCTAGGGAAAGAAGAGTATAAAGATCATGAATTATTAAAACCATATAGAGAAGGTGGAGATAGAAGTGATAACCCATATGTTAATTTTTATTGGGATTTCTATGCTCAAGGAAAGCCATGTTATACTGAAATTGTTTATCCATCTTTAAAAGAAACAATCACATTGATCCATAAACATGGAGGGAAAGCTGTATTGGCTCATCCAGGTAACAATTTGAAAGGAAAGTTTGAGATTTTTGATGAAATGATGAAACTTGGTTATGATGGTGTTGAGTGTTTTAGTAATTATCATACAAGTGATACTGTTGAGTATTTCTTTAATAAAGGTAAGGAGTATGGTATTATGACAACTTGTGGTAGTGATTTTCATGGAAAAACAAAACCTGCTATTGATTTAGGTGAATGCCGTTGTCCTTATGATGAAGAATTTATTGAAGAAGTGTTAATTTATAATGGTTTGATAAGGTAATTGATTATAAACAAAGCTCTAATATAGACTAAAAAGCTATACGAATCGACTTTTTAAAAGTTAGTTCATATAGCTTCTTTTTAGTTTAAAATTTTATAAATATCTTAAACACTTTATAAAGAGTTATTAATTATTACTTTTATCAATACATTTTAAGGTTTTGTATATCTTGGTAAAGAAACAACGAAAGTTGTCTTTTCTTTATGGCTTGTTACAAAGATATTTCCATTATGAATTTGAATAATATTCTTAGCGATAGCTAATCCCAAACCAGTTCCACCAGTTGAAGAAGAACGAGAACTATCACTACGATAGAATTTATCAAAGATATATGGTAAATCTTCCTTAGAAATAGTATCTCCATAATTCATGATTTTAATTGTTATTGTTTTCTCATCATTTAAAACCTCAATTTTAATTTCATTATGATCTCTTCCATACTTAACAGCATTAGATAATAAATTATCAAAAACTCTTGCAAGTAATTGTCCTTCCCCTTTAATAAAAAGAGATGGATTGTTAACTTCAACAATGGGTTTTAAATCATGTTCTTGAAAAGTGGGATAAAATTCATCTACAATTTGTAATACCAACTCTGATATATTGATTGTTGTCATATTAACTTTTACATTCTCTTGATCTAGTCTGGTAAAATCAAATAAATCATCCATCATGCTTTGTAATCTCTTTGATTTTTCATAAGCAACTGAGGAATACTTTTGAATATCTTGCTTTGTAAGATTTTGATTATTTTTAATAAGTTCCAAATATCCAACGATTGTTGTAAGAGGAGTTCTTAAATCATGGGCTACATTTGTAATTAAATCATTCTTTTGTTTTTCAGCATTTCGTTCAGCATCAAATGCTAATCTTTCATTTTCTTTTAAAATAGCCCCTTCAATTTCTTTGTCTTTTAATGTTTTTGCAAGAGCAGTAATATTTGCGGCTAACATACCAAGTTCATCATCATATTCAATAGGAACTTCAATATCATAATCGCCATTAGTTACTTCTTGAATAGTCTTACTTAATTGACTTAAATATCTTAAAGTAATATTCATTAAATCAAAGAATATAAACAAGAAAGCCATTAATGATATAACAAAAGAAATAAAATATTTAATTTCAGTAGATATGTTAAAAAGATTAAAGCTTTCTAAAACAAGGATCATAGCACTATAAATTAAGAAAGTCGTAATATATGCAGCAACAATATTTATAATGAGTCTCCAACGGAAACTACTTATAAATAATCTTTTTAATTTCGTCATCATAAATCAAATTTATATCCTATTCCCCAAACAGTTTTAATATGTTGTGGATTTCTAGGTTGTCTTTCGATTTTTTCTCTTAACTTTCTAATATGCACCATAATTGTATTGTTAGAATTGCTAGCATTAGCTGGCTTGACATGCCAAATTTTTTCAAAAATATCCTCAATTGAAAAAACTGTTCCAGGATGACTTGCTAACAAGACAAGAATTTCGTATTCAATTCTTGTTAGGGATAAAGGACAATCATTGAGAGTAACTGACTTTTTTTGTTTATCAATCATTAAATCGGTAGCTTGTATAATATGTGATGAATCAACCAGAGGCTTGCTAAAAACTTGTGTTCGACGAAGTTGTGCCTTGACTCTAGCAACAAGTTCCATAGCATTAAAAGGTTTGCTCATATAATCATCAGCCCCTGATAATAGTCCCTCAATTTTATCTTGGTCAGCTGTTTTTGCTGAAACGATAATCACAGGAATATGAAATTTCTCACGCATCATTTTCAGTGCTTCAATTCCACTTATCTCAGGCATCATAACATCAAGAATAACTAAATCTATATGATTGTTTTGAAGGTCCTCTAACAAAGTCAATGCGTTATATCTTTTTGTAACGAGATAACCCTCTTGAATTAAATAGATTTCCATCAAATCAGTAATTTCTTTTTCATCATCAACAACAAGAATGTGTGGTGTTTCCATAAACATTCCTCCTTCTTTTTCTTATTATATAGAAAATTTAAAAATATCAAAGAAATATTTTGAAAACTTACAAAATTGATTTCATTTTCATAATTATATAAGATATAATATCAATATATTATTTGACAAGGAGAAATGGATATGAGTTTAAAAGTTATTATTATGGATGTTGACGGGACACTGACAAGTAATGACAAAGATGTTACCCCAAAAACAAAAGAAGCATTGTTGAAAGCAGAAGAGGCAGGGGCTATTTTAGTATTAGCATCAGGGAGACCAACTTCTGGGCTGTTGGATTTGGCAAAAGAATTACAAATGGATAAACATCATGGTTTATTGGTTGCATATAATGGATCTACTGTTATTGATTGCGAAACAATGGATGTTTTATTTAATCAAGCTTTATCTGTTGAAGAAGGAAAAGCTGTATTAGAACATATGAAGAAGTTTGATAGAGTAAGACCAATGATAGATAAAGGTGAATATATGTTTGTGAATAATGTCTATGATAATTGGATTACCTGGAAAGGCAAACCTTTTGATGTTATTCAATATGAATCAAGAGGTGGTAAATTTAAGTTATGCGAAATTGATGATTTGGCAGAGTTCGTTGATTTTGAACTGAATAAAATCTTAACAACAGCTGATCCTGAATACTTACAGGAACATCACCAAGAAATGATGGAGCCATTTAAAGATACTCTAAGCTGTATGTTTACTGGAGATTTTTATTTTGAATTTACAGCTCAAGGTATTGATAAAGCAAAAGCTCTTGATACAGTTCTAATTCCTATGGGATATAAGAAAAAAGAAATGATTGCCTTTGGCGATGGGCATAATGATGCGTCTATGGTAAAATATGCAGGTATTGGTGTTGCTATGGAAAATGCTGTTCAGGCATTAAAAGATATTGCAGATGAAGTCACTTTGTCTAATGATGAAGATGGAATAGCAGCAAGTTTATATAAACATATGCCAGAATTGAGAGGTTAATTATGAAGTTAGGTATTGTTGGAAGTGGAATGATTGTAAGAGATTTGTTATCTTTTATTCATGATATTCCTAGTATTGAACTTATTCATATTAGCGGAACAAAACGAAGTGAAGATATTTTAAAAGACATTTATGAAAAACATGGCTTTCAAAGATATTCAACTTCATATGACGATTTATTAAATGATAAAGAAGTCGATACAATCTATGTTGCTTTACCAAATCATTTGCATTATCAATATACCAAACAAGCTTTGGAAGTTTATAAAAATGTTATTTTAGAAAAACCATTAACATCGACTATTGAAGAAGCAAAAGAATTAATGCAACTGGCTGTTAAAAATAAAGTTTTTTTATGGGAAGCCATAACAAATCAGTATTTACCCAATTTTTATAAGATAAAAGAATTATTACCAACATTAGGAAATATTAAAATTGTAGAATGTAACTATTCTCAATATTCATCAAGATATAATGCTTTTAAAGAAGGAAATATATTACCTGCTTTTGACTATACAAAATCGGGAGGGGCATTGATGGACTTGAATATTTATAATATTCATTTTGTAGTAGGATTGTTTGGAAAACCTATGAATGTAGAATATTATCCAAATATTGAAAAAGGTATTGATACTTCAGGTATTTTAATTTTGGATTATGATACATTTAAATGTGTATGTATTGGTTCAAAAGATTGCAAAGCACCTTTATCAAATAATATACAGGGAGATAAAGGATGTATTCATATTCGTATGCCTGTGAGTATTATTGAACAATTCGATGTCTTTATGAATGATGGGGTGAATCAAACATTTAATAAGAATAAGGATGTTCATAGAATGTATGAAGAATTTGTTGCATTTGAAAATATGTATCAAAGTAATGATTATAAACAATGCTACAATATGTTAGAACATAGTATGGTTGTTGCTGAAATTCAAACAGTTGCAAGAAGAAAAGCAGGAGTTATATTTCCTGCTGATAATCAAACACAACTTTAATTTGTTGTGTTTTTTTAGTTGTTGTACTTTTATAAAATAGAAAAGCATATGTGTTGTATATTTAATTATTTAAGCATATACTTAAATAAAGAGGAGATGATTTTGTGGATAAAAAAGCTAATGAAGTTTCTCAGGTATTAAAATTGATTTCTAATAAAAATAGACTTCTTATATTATGTTGTTTAGAAGAAAGAGAATATACAGTAAGTGAATTAAGCAAGAAAATAAAAGGTATTACTATGCCAGCCTTATCACAACATCTTTCTCAGTTGAGACTTGCAGGAATCATTGATAGTGAGAAAAAAGGGCTGAATGTATATTATAGGTTAAATGATTTAAGAATATTAAAGGTTATGAAAATTTTGAAAGATTTATATTGTTAGGAGGGTATTATGTTTTTTAGAAAGAAAAAAGTATTGATGATTATATTGATGAAGTGAATGAAGGTATTGTGGTGGTTGATGTTAGGTCGATGGAAGAGTATAGAGAAGGTCATTTTAAGGGAAGTCAAAATATTCCTTTGGAAAGAATAGGAAATATAAATATAGATAAAAGAAAAACTTTGTATGTGTATTGTTATAGTGGATCAAGAAGTGCAAGTGCTGTAAGACAATTAAAATCTATGGGATATAATGCCATAAATATAGGTGGTATTTATAAAACAAAGAAAAAATTGATAGGAGGAAGTTTATGAAAGTTGTTATAGTAGGTGGAGTTGCTGGAGGAGCAACTGCTGCTGCGAGATTGCGTCGTTTAGATGAAAATATGGAAATCATTATTTTGGAGAGGAGTGGATTTATCTCTTATGCAAATTGTGGATTACCTTATTATATAGGTGGAACGATTACGGATAGAGAAGAATTAACTTTGCAAACACCTCAATCTTTTTATAATCGTTTTCGTATAGATGTACGTGTTCATAATGAGGTTATAAGTATTGATGCAAATAAGAAAACAGTTGTTGTGAGAAATTTGGTAGATAATCAGGAATATGAAGAAAATTATGATAAACTTATTTTATCTCCAGGAGCAAAAGCTATCATTCCGCCGCTTGAGGGTATTGATAATCAAAAAGTGTTGAGCTTACGTACAGTAGAGGATACATTCAAGATAGATGATTATATTAAGGGACATTCTGTTAAAAATGTTGTCGTTGTAGGGGCAGGTTTTATAGGTTTAGAAATGGCCGAAAATTTAAAAGAAAAAGGAATGAATGTAACAATTGTTCAATTAATGGATCAGGTTATGGCGCCATTAGATAAAGATATGGCTTCAATTGTTCATAATTATATAAGAAATAAGGGAGTCAATCTATTGTTAGAAACATCCCTTGAACGAATTGTTGAAAAGAGCAATAAAACATATGCTATTTTAAACAATCAAAAAGAACTAGAAGTTGATTTAATCATAATGGCTGTTGGTGTCGTTCCAGAAAATAGTTTAGCTAAAGATATTGGAATTGATTTAGGTATAAAAGGTGCTATCCAAGTCAATGAATATATGCAAACAAATATTAAAGATATTTATGCAGTTGGTGATGTTGTGGAAGTCAAACATTTTGTAACACAAAATAAGGCTGTTATTTCTTTGGCTGGTCCTGCTAACAAACAAGGAAGAATTGTAGCAAATCATATTTGTGGATTAAAAACATCATATAAAGGAAGTCAAGGTTCTTCTATTTTAAAATTATTTAACATGCATATTGCTTCAACTGGTCTCAATGAAAGAGATGCTAAAGATGCTCAAATTGATTATGATTATGTGATTTTAACATCTGCAAGTCATGCAACTTATTATCCAAATTCTAAAAGTATGTTTGTAAAGGTATTGTTTGAAAAACAAAATGGGCTTATTATAGGTGGACAAATTATTGGGTTTGATGGTGTTGATAAACGAATTGACGTGTTGACTACTGCGATTCGTGCTCAAATGACAGCCTTTGATTTAACTGAATTGGATTTGGTTTATGCACCACCTTTCTCTTCAGCAAAAGATCCAATCAATATGGCAGGATATGCAATAGAAAATATATTATTAGGCAAAGTAGAACAAATTCATTGGGATCAAGTAAAAGAGAGTGATAATTTATTAGATACAAGAACAAAAGAAGAGTATGAACAAGGACATCTTTCTAATGCTTTGCATATTCCTATTGATGAATTAAGAGAACGTATCAATGAAATCCCAAAAGATAAATTATTATATATTTATTGTCAAAGTGGTCTTAGAAGTTATTTGGCTTGTCGTATCTTATTACAAAAGGGATATCGTTGTAAAAATATAACTGGTGGGTACGGATTGTATGAAAATATAGAAAAAAACAAGGTTATTTCTTCTAAAGGAACAGGACCTTGTGGTTTGTAAAAATGAATAAACTTTAGTTTTATATGTTTTTCGTATTATACTTTGCTAAAGCTTCTTCCAAAACTTTTTTAGCATTAAAGGATTGAAAGTCATCATCATTAATAATATAGATGGGTGTATTAGGATTTGCTAAATCTTTAACTTTCTTTATTGAACTCGCAATTTGAGGTGTTATTAAAATAAGATTGGCTGATTTAATAGAATATTCAATAGCAGTTTCAGGAGTTGCCCAAATAACGACATCTAAATTTTGTTTATCTGCTTCATCTTTTAATGTTGAAGCAAACATATTACAACTAACTCCAGCTTTACAACATAATAAAATTTTCATAAAATCTCCTCTTTTCATATCTTTCTTTTATAGTATTGGATGATATTGAAAATTAAAACCATAATTTACTCACTTTTTTTAAAAAGATATTGACCATAGAGTAGCTCTATCATTTATGATATGATTAGAAAGAAGGGGAAGTTTATGAAAACAAAGGAACTAGAACAGGAATTAGGTTTAACAAAGCATACTATTCGTTATTATGAAAAGGAAGGATTTATCAAACCGCAAAAAGATGATAATGGGTATCGTATGTATTCTAAAGAAGATGTACAAATTTTACAATTGGTTAAGTTTTTAAGGCATTTAAATATTTCTATAGAAGATGTTAAAGGAATCATAAATGGAGAATTAACTTTTGAAGAATGTTTAAGAGTGAATGAAGTGAATTTAGAACATCGAATAGAGGAATTGAAAAAAGCTTATGTTCAAGTCAAAGCATTTAAAGAAAAAGATTTACCTGTTATACCTGCATTAGAGAATATTGAAAAGAAAACAAATGCATCATGGTTTGGTCTTAAAAAGACGACCGACACAGTTTCTTTAGGAAGAAAATTGACAATAGAATGGGCAAAAAGGCAATTATTATATGGATTGTTTGTTTCAGGAGGTTTAACCATTGGTATTGTGCTTTTGATATTTCAATTCATAAATATTCAATCAGGAATAATAAAGCTTTTTATATCTTTATTGTCATGGGTGATATTATATATAGTTATTATAGGTATGGCAGTTCGCTTTACATCAGGAAGTATGATTGACAATTCGTTAGATCAATCAGTAGAATTTTTAAGGGATGGAATTCGTTATTATGAATTTAAAGGTTTAAGAAAGAATTTGAAATATTTTATAGGGGTTCTTATACATAAAGAAGAGTCTTTTATGAAATATTATAAATATGAGGATATTGAAAAATTGCAACTTCATACAAAGAGAAAATATATGAAAATAGGCACTCCTATTGCCTATGAAGTCTATGTTGTGGATTTTGAATTCGATTTTAAGGATGGAAAGAAATTTTATTTCTATTGGCCTATGATTTTAGAAAGTGATGCGTGTTATATAGCATATATTGTTGAAAATAAAGTTAAAAATATTATTGATAAGGATAATGTATTATATGCTATGAAAAATAGTATTAATATTACTGATTATATGATGAATAAAAAATGATATTTCATAAGTTTAAATTTTAAAACTAATGATTTATAAAAGTTGAATGAAATCAAAAGGAAGAAGGGAATATGTTCGCTTCTTCCTTTTCCTGCTAGACTAATGTACTTATAAATTCTTTAATTTCTTCAATTGTATTAAATGTATATATGTTTTCTTTAAGTTTCTCTAATTTCT
>CAJUJC010000049.1:0-5902 GCA_910586805.1 uncultured Erysipelotrichales bacterium
CATTCTTTTGTATCATCATCTAAAAAAGCATTTCCTGGAACAACTGCAACATTTTTTTTTAAAGCTTCTTTGACAAATAATTGCATATCTATATCTTTTGGTAATGTCACCCAAATAAACATTCCTCCTGTTGGTATTGTATACTTAATATCAGGATGAAAATACTTTTTCATTTCGTCTAGCATCAATTGACATTTATCTTTATAAATTTGTTGGATAGATGAAATATGTTGATCCATATCATATTGATCTAAATATCTAGCCATAACACGTTGTGCCCATAAGTTAGAATGAACATCACTTGCTTGTTTAGCAACTGTAAATTTCCCAACTATCTCTTGTGGTCCTATACAACAAGCCACACGCATACCTGGAGCAATAATCTTAGAAAGACTTGCTGCATAAATAACCAATCCATCTTCATCTAATGATTTGATAGAAGGAATATCTTCACCATAAAATCTTAAATCACCATAAGGATTATCTTCAAGAATAAGAACTTCATATTTCTTTGCAAGTTCTAATACTTTTTTTCTATCCTCTAATGACATTGTTAATCCTGTTGGATTTTGGAAATTTGGTATTAAATAGATAAACTTTGGCTTAGGATTTGTATTTAATGCATTTTCTAAAGCGTCCATATCTAAACGATTATCTTTATATTCAATGCCTCTTAAAACAACACCTAACGATTTAAAAGAATTTAATGCACCTAAAAAACTAGGGTTTTCACAAACAACAACATCTCCTTCATTACATAAACATTTTGCTGCAAATTCCATAATTTGTTGAGAACCTGACGTAATCAACATCTTATCTCCTTCTTTTAAAGCCAATTCTTTTCTATTAAAAAATCTTGTTGCTGCTTCTATTAAATCTTTATCTCCTTCAGTAATCCCATATTGTAAAACACTGATAGGTTCATTTTTTAAAATATCAGCTGATATTTCTTCTATTTCTTTGACTGGAAAAGCTTCAACAGCAGGATTACCACCTGCGAAACTTATCATTTGAGGATCAGCAGTTGCTTTTAAAATTTCTCTAATTGCTGATGCTTTCACATTTGACATTCTTTTTGTAAATTCATATTTCATTTTCTAACACCTCTTTTGCATATTATAAACCAAAAAAAGCCTAATAACTAGAAATTTCTTTTTATAAGATATATAATGGAAAAAAGAGGTGGATACAATGCAAGCTATATTTATCGTGTTAAATAAAACTGAATGTTTAGAAGAATTACTTGCAAGATTAAAAAAAGCAGGAATTAATGGTGGTACAATTTTGGAATCAACTGGAATGGTGAAGTCAATTGATGATTCAGATGAAAGTTATCTTCTTGGATCTTTAAGATTATTCTTAGATAATCCTCGTCCAGAGAGTAAAACATTATTTTTTGTGGTAGAGGATGATCATGTTGATATAATTAGAAAGATTGTAGATGAAACTTTAGAAGGAATTAACAATCCTCATACTGGTATTATGTTTGGTATTCCTATTACATTTGCTGATGGTTTAATGAAAAAGTAGAGATGTTCTCTACTTTTCTTTTTTATCCTTTTTGATGTTATTTGGGTGGGAATTTTTATAACTTTACTTTTAAAAAAGTTTCCCTGAAACACTACATGTTAATTTAACTGTCTGGTTTACTGTTTTTAGAATACTTCCATCTTGATGATATTGTTTAGCAGTAACACTCGCTAACGCTATTGCACCACTTTTTGAAGATTTCGCATTACTCAATTTCCAACTCGTTGAATAGTTTTTGGTACTTACTGACGATTCAGTGCAACTTGCTGTTTTACCATTATATGTAAATGTTCCCGTTACAGTAACAGACCAATATGTTGTTCCACTGCTTCCTTTGTATGAAGCTGTTTTTTTACCTGTTATTGATGATCTTGCAAAAACATTACTCTGTTCAACCGCTACTTCAATATAACTTCCATCTTGAAATTGTTCTTCTATATAAGTATACGAATTGATACTACTTAACGCATTTACATTTGAAATAGAAACCATTGCAGTTATACTCATTAATAACACAATAATTTTTTTAAAAAATCTTGTCATGAATCTTTTCTCCTTTTATTCTATGATTTCAATTGTTTCTTCAATATAACTATTGTTACTATCTTTAACTTCCTCATATGTCTTTTGATATATATAAGCTCTATATGAGAAGAATACTGTACATATAACCAAAAATAATATAAAAATGTTTCTTGACGTTCTAACAAACTTTGCTTTCTTAATTAATTCATAAATATTTTCTTGATTGTAATAATCCATAATGACTTCTTGTGGTGAACCCAATCTTTCAACAATTTCATCATAGTTTAATTTATGGCTTCCATCATCAATATTATCTGCCAATTTATTGAGATATTTTCTTTCTTTTTTCCCATAATATGCAAATAAGTATCGGCATTCTTTAAAGTAACATTTTATATCTTTATTCATGTCTTCCCTCCATTAAATCATCAATCACTTTAACCATTTCTTTATATTCATTATAAATTTTATCAAGATATTCTTTTCCTGATGGCTCTAAATGATAGTAAACCCTTGTCATTCTTTTACCAACTAACTTCTTCTTACTCGTTATATATCCAATTTCCTCAAATTTGTAAAGAATAGGGTACATAGTTCCTTCTTTTACATCGATTTTTCCATGTGTTCTTTCTTTTAAGGTATGTGTAATCTCATAACCATAACAATCTTTTTCATCTAAAATCTTTAAAAATAACATTTCTAACTTAAAAAAACTATTTTTCTTAGACATTACATCACCCCTATATAAATTTATCAAATATAAGAAGTTAAATCAATATATAGATAAAATATATAATTGTTGACATATGATATAATCCTGATAAAATAAAATGGAAAAAAATCATATAAAAAGGGAGGTTGAAAATATTCAAAATCATATTAACAGATAATTGCTAAAATCAATAAAATAATTTTGGATATAAAAAGGAGAAAGAAATCATGAAAAAACACAAACAATTATTAACTATTGTGTCAGCATTAAGTATAATGTTGTCAAGCATTCTAGAATTTAATAATGTACTAGCATATGAACCTGATATAAGTTATAATTTGGTAGATGAGAATAAAGAAGTTTTAAATCAAAATGAGTTTGTAAGTATTGTTTCAGAAATAGAATCATATAAACAAAAGAAGTGTCTCAAATCTAATGATTTTAAACAATATAATCAATTATTAAAAGCAAAAGATGATTATAAAGATTATATAAGAAGTTTAAATAATCTATCTGATAATGAATTAAAGGAACAAAATTATACTGAATCGCAAATTTTTGCCATAAGAAATTATGATGGTAGTGATGAGATGACTGCTAGAGCTGCAGCATCAGTTACTGGAACATTAAGCAAAACTGAATATAAATATAGTAGTTCTACAAAGAAAACATATCTTACTGCTACTTTTACTGTTAAATGGAAAGGAACACCTATATATAAGCATGATGATATTATAGCTATTGGTATAGGTGGATCAGAAGCGGGATATTATGAGTCAAGTCATTCATTGAAAGTTAATAAAGCTGGTGGAAATTCTAATACGAACACTAGATATACAGTTTATTCTGGTGCAGGTGTTTCAGCAAAATTTAAGATTCAAGATCCTCGTTATTTTAAAGTTTTTGAATCAGCGACTTTAACTTATCGTGCGGTTGCAGGTGGAAAAGTTACGGTTTCTGGAATATCGGCAATCTATTGTCATTGGGAGTTGTCAGTGGGTAACTCAGCATCATTTAGTATATCTTCTTCTGGACCTTCTATATCATTTAATGTAGGACCTGCATGGACTACTGAATATCGAACTGCAAAGACATTATATTTATGATGAAGAAAGGTGACATATTATGAAAATACAAGATATATTATTATTTTTATTCTACGCAGTATTAGTTTTTTTGGTCATTGCTCTATGCTTAAGCTATATAATGCCAAATGATGTTTTTACACTTATGATTTATAATATGGCATTGACAATAACTTCATTTTTAGGTCTTATTTTTATTTTTTTTACAAAAAAATAAAGCAGAATACATTGCTTATAGTAAATTGAATTTTCTTACACTATAATTTTACAATGATTTATTTTTGGATAGCTAAATTAGTATGTAGTGTAATGCTTCTAGAAAATTATCTTAGATAAAAAATATTTTTAACTTAATGTATGAAGAAAAACTATTTAAGCATTATCTTAAGGTAAAAAAAGTAGAGATGTTCTCTACTTTTTTTGGTATTCTAAATTGATAATAAAAATAAATATCTAAATATTGACATACCTAATTATTCAACATTAACTCCTTTTCAAAATATTTCCAAGTCAAAGTCAAGATTTATTGTTTAAATCTTGATAAACCTTCAATAATTTCTTCTGAGAATATATCTTCAGGATCTCTTAATCCTTCTCTTACCAACATCACAAGAGATATCCAA
The DNA here is from genome assembly GCA_910586805.1 of uncultured Erysipelotrichales bacterium. Classification (GTDB taxonomy): domain Bacteria; phylum Bacillota_I; class Bacilli_A; order Erysipelotrichales; family Coprobacillaceae; genus MGBC140090. The sequence goes on from CAJUJC010000049.1 coordinate 4,476, forward strand.
ACCAATACATTATATATATTCACACGCTCTTTTTCATTGTGATCAATGATTCTTTGCCTTGATAATTCTTCAATTTCCTTCACATGATCCCTTACAAAATCATCTAATTCATGGATATATGTATATCCCATATAATGAAATCTTTGTATTAAACGAGACTGAGAAATAAGTTCTCCATCTCTTTCAAATTCAAAATGAAATTCATTATGCAATGTTTCTAATATTCCATTAATAATAGGTGAAGTATTAACATATTGCATCAAAGAATTAGCATTAATATCTGTTTTTAATATTTTTTCAATATGCACAAGTCCTTTGTTGTAGTTTTCTATTTCTTTTGCAATATAAACAAATTCTTCATCTAACAATTCTAAAGTTGCTGATAATCTTGTTAATCTTCTACGTATATTTTTAGGAATTTCATATTGTGATTTATATCCTAGACCATGTTCAATTTCAGCCCAAGAATGCTGGATTGTTGTACGAATTTGTAATTCAAAAACAATGTTTTTATAATCAGCATATTCGATAAATTGACATCTTTCATCACTAAATTTCAATAATAAATGTAAAGAATTATAACCAAAGTCTATCCTATCATCATAATTCTTTTTTCGTTTATCTTTATATTCAAGGACTTGAAAATTGTCTTGAATACATTGAAATAAGCGGTCAACATCATTTTCAAATAAAGTAATGATTCTAGCAGCTACAACATCTGTAATTTCATGAATATCCTGATATTTATTTTTATAAATAATCTTTTTCTTTAACGCTTCTTCATTTTTAATACGTATTGCCATATTAGAAATGCGAAAATGATTTGTTTCTACAATTCTTTCAAAAATATCTAAAATATCATCTTTAATTGAACGATATACATCTTGATTATCATGATATTGTTTAATAATCTTTCTTGCATAACTATCCATAAATTCCACCTCGTTTCTATCATATCAAATGTATATGAAATATACATGAACTTATTTCATTTATAAATGAATATGAGAAAAAATTGAGAAAATTGCGAGACAAAATACACATAAGTTCATGTTATGATACTTATGTTATCATCCTTCCCATGAAAGGAGGTGATGTCAATTGTTGATGGAATTATTCATCTCATCTATCAATGGTTAGATAAATATCTGAAAAAGGGATGATAACCAACCTAGTAATAAACCACTATAATAAAAATGAAAAGGGTAAGGACTCACACTCCTTACTCTTTTCTCTTTTTTCATTGTTGATAGAATTATCACATATATAATATACTCTACCAATTTTATTGTCAATATAAAATTTGCTTTATGTTATCATTTATATAATATGTGCTTCATTTTTAATAAAACGAGCCAACTTTTTATTTTGCATATGTCCAAACATATATTCCTTACCATCTCTTGTAAAAACACATACACCAAAAG
>CAJUJC010000049.1:5912-13940 GCA_910586805.1 uncultured Erysipelotrichales bacterium
AATTCATTGTTTCTACTTGAACAATATCATTTAAAGGAATAATGATATCTCTGCTTTTAACAGAAACCATCAACACTTTTGCGTGAAAACATAAACATTCATTTTCAATAACAAATATACCGTTAACATCACCATATTTAGAATAAATACGTTGTGTACTAGAACAGTGAGGATAATAAGAACCTCTCATTTTTTTATCATGAGACATAGCTTATTTGCTTTCCCTTTCTATGCATATAAATGATACCTATAACACCTATAACTATAAACACAATAGAAATGAGTTGTGCCATACGAATAGATCCTAACATCAAACTATCAGTACGCAATCCCTCAACTGGAATTCTTACAATACCATAAAACAAGAAGTAACTAAAGAACTGTATACCTTCATGTTTTTGTAATCTTCTCACAACAAAGATAATTAATACAAATGCAATTAAATTTCCAACAGATTCATATAGAAAAGTAGGATGATGATATGCACCATTAATATACATATTCTCAATAATAAACTGTGGTAAATGTAAAGATTGTAAAAATTCTAAAGACACCTCACTACCAAAAGCTTCATGGTTAAAAAAGTTTCCCCATCTTCCCATTGCTTGAGCAATAAGTAAGCCTGGTATCAAAGCATCGCCTGCAATAAAGAAAGGAATATCACGTTTCTTAAAGAACCAATAACTATATATCAATCCAGTAAAAATACCTCCCTGTATAGCAAGTCCACCATGCCATACTGCAAATATTTCAATAGGATTCGCTATGTAATGCTCAAATTCAAATGTTACATACCAAATACGAGCACCTATAATTCCAACAAATAATAATACAAATAAATAATCAGATAAAATCTCTTTATCATAACCTAATTGTTTAAAACGATATTGACCAAGTAAATAAGCAAGAAATGCTCCTATCAAAATCATAACTGCATACATTTTAATTTCAATAGGACCAATTTTTAAAAATGTATCAAAATTTCCAAAAAGTTCCATCATGACACCTTATTCTTAATGTTATTTAACACTCTATTCACAAATTCTTTACTTGAGTCAAAACCTGAATTCTTTAATTGCATATTCATAACAGCTGCTTCAATAATTGCTGACATACTTCTACCACCAGTAACAGGGACAACAATTTTAGGTATAGCCACTGTTAAAATATCTTCTGTAACATCATCTTCTTCAACGCCAATTCTTGTATATTCACGAGATGGTAACCATCTTTCTAATTGAATAATCATTTCTACATTGTCTTTAGGTAAGATAGAAGAAACACCAAACATTTTAGAAACATCAATAACACCAATTCCTCTAATTTCTAACAAGTTTTTTAAAACTTCTGGTGCTTTCCCTACAATCCCTGGACCAATATGATAAAGTTCAATAGCATCATCAGCTATCAACAAATGACCTCTTTTAATCAATTCAAGGGCAATTTCAGATTTCCCAATTCCACTATCTCCTCTTATCACAACACCTTTACCATAAATATTCAAAAAGACACCATGCATCAATGTTTCAGATGCTAATGCTTCATCTAATGTTCCTGTTAAATCAATAGAAACACGTCCTGTTGCCTGCTTTGTTTCAAAAATAGGAAAATTTCTTTTATTTGCAATATTTCTTAAAATCTCAGGACATTCATATCCCTTTGCAATAATAATACAAGGTGTTTCATCATTAGCAAGTTTAGAAAAACAAGCCAACTGACTTTCCTTTGACATTTCCTCTACGAAAGCAATTTCTTTTTCACCAAAAAGGATAATTCTTCTAAAATCTGTATGTTTAAAAAATCCTGCTAATTCAAAACCAGGTCTATTTAATTCTGGAACAAACACTTCTCTTTCTAAAGACTCTTCATCACCTGACACTCTTTTAAACGCGGGTTCTTTTAAAAGGTCTCTAACTTTTATTGATTTACTCATAATGTTCCTCCTACTCTAGAACTTTCCTTAGGAAACGTCCTGTATGACTATCTTTGTGAGCTGCAACTTTTTCAGGTGTTCCAGATACAACAATTGTACCACCCTTGTCGCCACCTTCTAATCCTAAATCAATAATATGATCTGCAACCTTGATGACATCCAAATTATGTTCAATAACAATCACTGTATCCCCTTGATCAACAATACGATTAAGAACTTCAATCAATCTTGCCACATCATGACTATGTAATCCTGTGGTAGGCTCATCTAATATATAAACAGTCTTTCCTGTTGCTTTCTTTTGTAATTCACTTGCCAATTTAACACGTTGTGCTTCTCCACCTGATAATGTTGTTGCACTTTGACCTAACTTTACATAACCTAAACCAACATCATTAATAGTTTGTATACGTGAACGAATACGAGGTAAGTTATCAAAGAAATCAATAGAGTCTTCAATTGTCATTTCTAACACATCAAAAATTGTTTTCTCTTTATAAGTCACTTGCAAAGTTTCCTCATTATAACGTTTTCCTTCACATTCTTCACAAGGAACATAAACATCTGGTAAGAAATGCATACTAATACGTTTAACACCATCACCTTGACATGCTTCACAACGTCCTCCCTTAACATTAAAAGAGAAACGCCCTTTATCATAACCACGCATTTTTGCCTCAGGAGTTTTTGCAAATAAATCACGAATTTCATCAAATACTCCAGTATATGTAACAGGATTTGAACGTGGTGTTCTTCCAATAGGGTCCTGTGAAACTTCAATCACTTTATCAACATTTTCCAAACCTAAAATCTCTTTATGTAATCCTGGTTTTTCCTTAGAATGATATAAAGAAGCACGAACAGCTTTACATAATATTTCATTAACTAATGTTGACTTCCCACTTCCTGAAACTCCTGTAACACAAACAAATTTACCAAGTGGGAACTTCACATTAATATTCTTTAAATTATTTTGCTTAGCGCCTTTAATTTCAATAAACAATCCATTTCCTTTACGTCTTTTCTTAGGAACTGGTATTGTATATTCCCCTGATAAATACTTCCCTGTTAGTGAGTTTGGATTTTTCATCACTTCTTCAGGTGTCCCCGCAGCAACGACTTGTCCACCATGAACACCAGCACCAGGACCAATATCAATAATATAATCTGATGCTCTCATTGTATCTTCATCATGCTCAACAACCAAAACACTATTTCCTAAATCTCTCATATCACACAATGTTTGAATAAGCTTTTCATTATCCCTTTGGTGTAGTCCAATAGAAGGTTCATCTAATACATAAAGCACTCCTGTTAAACGTGAACCAATTTGTGTTGCTAAACGAATACGTTGTGCTTCTCCTCCTGATAAACCACCTGCTCTTCTTGATAATGTTAAATATCCTAAACCAACATTATTCAAGAAAGTTAAACGATCTTTAATTTCTTTAATAATCAATCTTGCAATATTTGTTTCTGTTTCATTTAATGTTAGATCATTCATAAACTGCAATGCTTTTTCAATAGACATATCAGTAAATTCACTAATATTAATATCTCCAACCTTCACTGATAGAACTTGTTCATTTAAACGTCTACCACCACAAGTTGGACAAGTATGTTCAGCCATAAAAGAAGCATACCACTCTTTAGACCAAGAAGAAGTTGTTTCTTCATAACGTCTTTCTATTAATGTCTTAATACCTTCAATCACTTTTGTTGTTTTTGAAACATTTCCAGAACTTGATTGAAGTGTATATGTAATAGGTCTATCAGATCCTCTTAAAATCACATTCAATTCTTTTTTACTAAAGTCTTTTAATGGTTTATCTAAATCAATATTGTATTCTCTACATAAAATCAAAAACTTTTGCCATTCAATACGATCAGTTCCAACAGATGTTTTAAAATAACGAATTCCACCTTGATTAATACTTAAAGACCAATCGGGAATCAACAAATCTTCATCAACTTCATTTTTGACACCAAGTCCTTTACAATCAGGACAAGCTCCTAATGGATTATTGAAAGAGAATAATCTTGGTTCCAATTGAGGCACACTAAATCCACAATGAGGACATGCCAAATGCTGAGAAAATAATTTTTCAGTTTTGTTATCTAAATTTTCAACAATTGCCTCTCCACCTGTTAATTTTAAAGCTGTCTCTAAAGAATCAGCAAGACGTGAACGATAACCCTCTTTTTTTACAATACGATCAACAATAACATCAATATTATGTTTTTTATTCTTATCTAAAACAATATCTTCTTCAAGTAATCTCACTTCACCATCAACTTTAACTCTTACAAAACCATCTTTCATAAGTTGTTCAAACAAATCTTTATGTGTTCCTTTTTGATTTTTACACATTCTTGCAAGAACTTGTAATTTTGTACGTTCTTCACATTGATCAACCATATCAACCATTTGTTTAATTGTTTGACTTTCAATCAACACATGATGAGTAGGACAATAAGCATGACCAACTCTTGCATACAATAATCTTAAATAATCAAAAATCTCAGTCACTGTTCCAACTGTAGAACGTGGATTATTAGATGTTGTCTTTTGATCAATAGCAATTGCTGGTGATAATCCATCAATACTATCAACATCTGGCTTTTCCACTCCACCTAAAAACTGTCTTGCATACGCACTTAAAGATTCAACATAACGTCTTTGCCCTTCAGCATAAATCGTATCAAATGCTAATGATGTTTTTCCACTTCCAGATAAACCTGTCATAATAACAAGTTTATCTCTTGGAATATCAACATTAATATTTTTAAGATTATTAACTCTTGCTCCCTTTATAATAATTTTATCTTTGTTCATATTTCTTTTTTAAACTCCTTAAAATCTTTTCTTTACCAAATCCTTGTAATTGTAAGTCATAAGCTTCCTCTAATAACTCTTTCATCTTTGCATTTGATAAAAAACCTTCTTCTATTAAATCTTGTCCATTGACAATTGCTTTTGGTGCTTTTGTTCCTAAACGACTGATTTTATCATTCATAAAATCCCAAAAAGCATGATATTGGACATATTCAACTTTACCTCTTCCTAACTTATCACAACACGTTATATAAATCAAATCATTCAAATCTACTTTTTTATCAATCCACTTCAATAACCTTAAAAATTTAATATCTCTTGATTGATGACGTGACATATTCATCAAATGCATATGATACATAATCATTGTTTGAATATATTGTCTTTGTTTTTTAGACCTTATCAAATCCACTTCTTGGAACACCTTGACTCCTGCCTCATTATGTCCTGGTGCATGTCCATCAATCGTTGTAACTAAAGGTTTTCCAATATCATGTAATAAACATGACCACATAAAAGATAAAGAATCGTGAACTTTATCTTTCATTGTCGCAGCAATATCTATAACCATCATTGTATGTGTAAAGACATCATCTTCAGGATGATAATCTAATCTTTGGTGTGTTGTTGTCAATATTTTTAAATAAGATGGCAAAGCATCAATATCCTTTAAAAATTCAAATCCAAGAGATGGCTTTGGTGACATTAAAATCTTACAATATTCTTCATATACACGTTCAATAGACAAGTATTTTAATAATCCATCTTTAACCATTTGTTGACATAACATTTTTGTTTTGTTTTCAACTGTCATAGAAAATCTTGACATAAATTGTGCAATCCTTAAAATACGTAAGGGATCTTCTACAAATGTATCTGAAGATACACAACGTATGATCTTATCTTGAATATCTTGCATTCCACCACACAAATCAATAATACAATTTTTTTGATAATCATACATTAAAGCATTCATTGTCAAATCTCGTCTTTGCACCGCCTTTTCTTTTGGTAATTCAGGATCAACAATAATCTCAAAATCCTGATGTTTATCCCCAACTTTTGTTTCTGTTCTTGGCAGGGCAAAATCATAACCTTTCAGTTTATCTAATTGCATAATTGCAAAACTTTTTCCAAATGTATTCACTTTTCCATACTTTGATAATAACTTATGAAGAGCTGTATATGTCATATGATAGACTTCTACATCAATATCATGTTCATCATGAATATCTAATATTTCATCTCTCACACTTCCACCAACAATATAAACTTCTCCACCTTGACACAAAATATCATCAAAAATTTCTTTTGCTAAAGCTTCAAGTCTCATTACTTTTCACCCTTTAACTCTAAGATAATATCTCTTAATTCCATTGCTCTTTCAAAGTCTAAGACTTTAGCAGCTTGTTTCATTTCTTTTTCCAAATCTTCTAATAATTTCTTCTTCGCTTTCTTATCAGCTTTTTTACCTTTTTGAATAAATGCTGTTGCTTCATCCACTGTTTCTTTACCACGTATTAAATCTCTAATTTCTTTCTTAATTGTTTGTGGTACAATGTTATGTTCTTTGTTGTAATCTTCTTGAATTTCACGACGTCTTGATGTTTCATCTATCGCTTTTTTCATAGAATCAGTGATATGATCTCCATACATAATAACTTTTCCATTTGCATTTCTTGCTGCACGTCCTATCGTTTGTATCAAAGAACGTTCACTTCTTAAAAAGCCTTCTTTATCAGCATCTAAAATACATACCAAAGAGACTTCAGGTAAATCCAACCCTTCTCTTAATAGATTAATTCCAACTAAAATATCATATTTTCCTAAACGTAAATCACGTAAAATTTCTGTTCTTTCTAAAGTTTTTGTATCCGAATGTAAATAAGCAACTTTTAATCCTGTTTCTTTTAAATAAGCACTTAAATCTTCAGCCATTCTTTTTGTCAGAGTTGTAATTAAAACTCTTTCATTTTTTTCAATTCTTTCATGAATTTCACTGATAATATCATCAATTTGATCTTTCGTTGGACGAACTTCAATAAGAGGATCTAATAAACCTGTTGGTCTAATAATTTGTTCAGCAACAACGCCTTTTGTTTTTTCTAATTCATAATCACCAGGAGTGGCTGAAACATATATAACTTGATTAATAATTTTTTCAAATTCTTCAAATCGTAATGGTCTATTATCTAAAGCACTTGGTAAACGAAATCCATATTCAACTAGTGTTTCCTTACGACTTCTATCTCCATTAAACATACCTCTTACCTGAGGTAACATAACATGACTTTCATCAACAATCATTAAAAAGTCTTTTGGAAAATAATCAATTAATGTATATGGTCTTTGTCCTGGTTGCCTTCCATCAATATGTCTAGAATAATTTTCAATACCTGGACACATTCCAACTTCTCTTAACATTTCAATATCATGTCTTGTACGTTGATCTATTCTTTCATATTCCAAAGGTTTCATTTCATCTTCAAAATATTTTAATCTTTCTTTTAATTCTTCACTAATTGTATCACAAGCTTTTAACATCTGTTCACGTTTTGTAACATAACCATAAGCTGGATAAATTGTATATGCATTATACGAACCTAAAACTTTACCAGTTAAAGGATCAACTTCACTAATGCGTTCAACTTCATCACCAAATAATTCAATACGTATTAACCAACTTTCACTATGTCCTGGTACAATTTCTATAACATCTCCACGAACTCTAAAAGTCCCTTTAGATTGTTCAATATCATTACGTTGATATTGACGATCAACCAAATATGTGAGCAACTCTTTTCTATCAATTTCTTGTCCTACTCTTAAAGAAAAAATCATTTCTTTATATTGCTTAGGATTTCCCAAACCATAAATAGAAGCTACTGATGCCACAACAATTGTATCTCTTCTTTCCAACAAAGAATTCATTGCTGCTGAACGTAACATTTCTATTTCATAATTTGTTTGTGCATTTTTATCTATATAAACATCACTTTTAGGGATATAAGCTTCTGGCTGATAGAAATCGAAGTTTGATATAAAATATTCTACACGATTATTTGGAAAGAATTCTTTCAGCTCTGAATACAATTGCCCTGCAAGTGTTTTATTGTGTGCCAAAACAAGAGTTGGTTTATTAACTCTCGCAATAACATTAGAAACAGTAAAAGTCTTACCAGTCCCTGTCCCACCTAATAAAACTTGTTCTCTTTTTCCCTCTTTAATACCTTTGACCAATTGATCAATAGCTGTTGGC
>CAJUJC010000050.1 GCA_910586805.1 uncultured Erysipelotrichales bacterium
GTTATATATCTATGGAAAAAGTTCTTGAAAATAATTTTGAGGTATATGATGGTATTTTTACTCCTGAGTTCCATATGGAAAAAGATCAGTATGATTATGATGAATTGAACGGAAAGTATTTATGTGGATGTGTGAAGGGCAATTGGGAAAATATTCCAGCTATGTATCAAAAAATGTTGACTTTTGCTAAGGAAAATAATTTCAAGTTGATAGGAAATGCATATGAAATAGGTTTAAATGAATTTGCAATTTCTCATATAGATGATTATTTGACATTGATTATGATAAAGATAGAGGAATAAAGATAAAACAAATTTCCGTTAGGAAGTGCGTGATTTTAGAAATAGATTGTTATTATACAAGATTTAAATGATGATATTATAAATGAAAGTCATGTTTTATTATGACTTTTTTATTTTGGGAAATTATGGAAAATTTTTAAAAACAGGGCGATTTATCGCTCTTTTTAACAATAAAAATATAAAAAAAGAGATGAAAAAATCTATACAAAGTGAATGAATTATTATATAATGGTGGTATGAAGTGTTATTAAATGTATGAAAATGTATAAAAGTGGGTGGAAAAGAATGTTCTTTGGTGAGTATAGACACAACATAGATGCAAAAGGAAGATTAAGTATTCCTTCTAAAATGCGTAATCTTTGTGAGGAAAGTATTTATGTGACAAGAGGGAATGATGGATGTTTGGCTCTTTATACTCATGAAGGTTGGGAACAATACTACAAAGAACTTCAGGCACTTCCACAAAAGAAAAAGAAAACACGTGTTTTTATTCGTTTGGTAACATCTCGTGCAAGTTTATGTGAGTTTGATAAACTTGGTAGAATTAATATTCCTCTTGTGTTAAGACAAGAAGGGGAATTAGAAAAAGAATGTGTCATTGTAGGAGTAGGAGACCATATGGAAATTTGGAATAGTGATAAATGGGATCAATTCTATGATGATAATAAAGACGCTTTCGATGATATTTCGGAAGATCTAGATGATTATGAGTAATAAAGGAGAATAAAATGTTTCATCATATTAGTGTGTTATTACAAGAGACAATTGAAGGGCTTCGTATTAAAGAAGATGGAATTTATGTGGATTGCACACTTGGTGGTGGAGGACATAGCAGTGAAATCTTGAAGAGATTAACAACAGGACATTTGTATTGTTTTGATCAGGATCAAAAAGCAATTGATGCAGCTCATATTCGATTGTCAAAGATTTCTAATCGTTATACAATTATTCATTCTAATTTTGAAAATATAAAAAGTGAGTTAAATCAAAGAGGTGTATATAAAGTAGATGGAATTGTCTTTGATTTAGGTGTATCTTCTCCACAGTTTGATGATGGAGAAAGAGGTTTTAGTTATAACTATGATGCCAAGTTGGATATGAGAATGAATCAAGAACAAAAGTTAAGTGCCTATGAAGTTGTGAATACATACTCTTATCAGGATTTAGTTAAGATTTTATACAAATATAGTGATGAAAAATTTGCAAAACAAATCGCAAGGGCAATTGAAAGACACAGAGAAATTCAACCAATAGAAACAACATTTGAACTTGTGGAAATTGTCAAAGAAGCGATTCCAGCTCCTGCTAGACGTAAAGGGGGACATCCCGCAAAAAGAACATTCCAAGCTTTAAGAATAGCAGTGAATGATGAATTAAATGTATTTGATAGGGCATTACATGATTCATTGGATTTGATAAATCTTAATGGACGTATTGCAGTCATTACTTTTCATTCTTTAGAGGATAAGATTTGTAAGTATACATTTAATGAAGTTACAAAACAACCTGATGTTCCTAAAGGAATACCTATTATTCCTGATAATTTAAAATCGAAATTTCAAAAAATAACAAGAAAACCTATTGTAGCAGCTGACGAGGAATTAGAAATGAATCATCGTTCTCATTCAGCTAAATTAAGAATAGTAGAAAGGATATATGAAGATGAAAAAGAAAGAAACTAAATTTACAAAATTTGCACGTAAAATGTTAATTGGAATTTTTGCAATCTTTATTGTAGGATTTGTATTATTGAATTCGTTAGAATCAAGTATTAGTATTGATTCTCAGAACATTGAAAAAGAAATTGTAACAATTGAATCTGATATTGATGGATTAAATATGAAAAAACAGGAATTGGCTTCTTTTTCACGTATTTCCTCTATTGCAACTGAAAAAGGGTATACATATCAACAAGGTTCTTCTACTGCTGCTGTTGTAGGAGTTCAAAGAGATTAGTTTATGAAAAATAATAGTAATAAAAGTGCAAAGGTCATATTAAAAATCTTTGCACTTGTTGTTATATTATTGGTTTCGAATGTTATTTATACAGGCGCTACGGGTAAGCATTTTATAAGTGGTAATGATATTGCTACATATGCAAAGGAACGTGGTGGAGGACAAAAGGAATCATTATTGTATGCAAAAAGAGGAACAATTTATTCAAGCGATGAAGAAGTTATAGCCAGTGATGTAAAAAAATATAAGTTGATTGCTATTCTTTCTACAAGTAGAAAGGAAGCAAATGGTGATCCAGCTTATGTTGTTGATAAAGAAGATACAGCAAAAAAGTTATCTAAGATTATTGGAATGAGTGAAGATAATATTTTAAAACGTTTAGAAATTGATAGTTATCAGGTTGAATTTGGTCAATATGGTAATAATTTATCTTCACTAGTTAAAGATCAAATTGATGCATTAGATTTACCAGGGTTGGTGTTTGAAGAGATAACAACAAGAAATTATCGTTATGGTGATTTTGCATCTTATGAAGTTGGATATGCACAAGTCAAAAAAGAAAAAAATGTTAATGAAATTATTGGACAAATGGGAATTGAAAAATCATTTAATGATCAACTATCTGGTAAGAATGGAAAAAGAGTATATTTGGTTGACTCTAAAAATTATATTTTACCAAATGGAGTTTTAAGTGAAGTTGAACCAATTGCTGGAAATGATGTTTATTTAACAATAGATAGTGAAGTTCAAACTGAATTAGAAATTCAAATGAAAAAATTAGTTGAGGAAATGAAAGCAGATAAAGCATCTTGTGCTGTTATGGAAGCAAAAACAGGAAAAATTTTAGCAATAAGCAATTATCCTTCTTTTGATCCTAATAAGAAAGATTTAGAAAATTATACTGATTTATTTTTTCAGGAAGCTATTGAACCAGGTTCAGTATTTAAGTCATTTGTATATGCAAATGCTATTTCAGATGGAAGATTAAATGTTAAGGAAACATATCCTTCAGGTGTCTATGATTATAAAGTGAATGGTAAACTTGTGAAAGCTATTAGAGATCATAATGGTGGTCAAGGTTGGGGAACAATTTCTTATGAAAAAGGTTTCCATCTCTCAAGTAATACAGCAATATGTCATATCCTTACAAAGTTTACTGATAAAGAATCTTTGATTCAGGATTTTGAAGATTTGCAATTTTTCCAAGAAAGTAAAGTTGATGGTATTTATTCAGCACCTGGATATCCTGGATTTAAAGGACAAAATAAACAATTAGAATGGTTAACAACTGGATTTGGGCAAGGTTCAAGTTGGACAGCTCATCAATTAATAAGAGGTTATAGTGCCTTTGCGAATGATGGCAAAACTGTTGAACCCTATTTAGTAGAAAAGGTTGTTAATCCTCAAACAAATGAAGTTGTGTATCAGGCGCAACCAAAATACTCTAAACAAATTTATACAAGTGATACAGTTAAACAAATGAGAGATTTGATGGATGGTGTTATTAATGTGAAAGGAAGTACAGGTTACCCTTATCATATGGATGATATTCGTTTGATTGGAAAAACAGGTACAGGACAAGTTGCAAAAGATGGTCGTTATTTATCAGGATATAATACACACAGTTTTGCTGGTTTAGCACCATATGATGATCCTCAAGTTGTTGTTGTAATATGGTATCAAAACAGTATCTCTGGTAGTGCTTCAGTAAGTAACCTTGTCAAAGCAGTGACAAGAGTTGCCTTAAATAAATTAAACGCAAATCCAACAAAGAAAGTTGAAACATCTTCTTATATATTAGATTCATATTTGAATCAAAGCACAACTTATGCAAAGGATATGTTATCATCACGCCAGTTAGTACCTTTAATTGTTGGTGATGGAACTACGATTATAGATCAGTATCCAAAAGCACAAACAGAGGTAGCGAGTAAGACAAAAGTGTTTTTACAAACAGATGGTGCAAAAATAACGATGCCTTCTATGGAAGGGTGGTCACGTAAAGAAGCAGAGGCTTTTGCATCAATGGCTAATATTCAATTAGAAATTGATGGTATTGGTAATATTTATAAGCAAAGTGTGAACAAGGGCACTGTTTTAAAGGCAAATCAAAAGGTAAAGATTTATGCAAAGTAAGTATCTATGTAAAAATAGATACTTTTTGTATATGTTTGTTTTTCTTTTTTTTACTTTTGTTATAAAGAAGTGTATAATATTAAAAAAAGAATAGGGGAAATGAATATGAGAGATAGTGTTGGGATGAAAAGAATAATGATTAAAGTGGGATCTTCATCTTTGTGTAATCATTATGGGAAAATAGAAAAACAAAAAATCTTACACCTTGTATTACAAATATCAAAGTTAATGAAACAAGGTTATGATATAGTTTTGGTATCATCAGGAGCGATTGCAGCAGGTATGGGAGCGTTGGATTTAAAACAAAAACCTCAAACAATTCCTGAGAAGCAAGCTTTAGCTGCAATTGGTCAGGCAAGATTAATGAAAATTTATGAAGATATTTTTCATTTGTTTGATTTGAAATGTTCACAAGTTTTATTAAATCATGATGATTTTGATAATCGTAAGCGTTTGATGAATTTGTCAAATACGATGAATGCTTTGATGAATTATGGTGTTATTCCTATTGTGAATGAAAATGATGCATTGTCAGTAGATGAAATTAAAGTGGGTGATAATGATACATTAGCCGCTTTGTTAGTACCAGTTGTTCATGCAGATATACTCATATTGGTAAGTGATATTGATGGCTTGTATACTGCTAATCCTCATGAGAATAAAGATGCAGTTTTATTAAAATATGTAGATCAGGTTAATGAAAGTATAGAACAAATGGCAGGAACGTCTTCTTCAAATCTTGGTACAGGTGGAATGGAGACAAAGATTAGAGCTGCTAAAATTGTTAATGCTTATGGAAGTCATATGGTTATTGTCAATGGTCGTAAGGAAAATAGCATTCTTCATATATTTGATGAAAATGAAGAGGGAACATGGTTTAATGGACATAGTGGTAAGAATTTGAATGCAAAAACACATTGGCTAGCCTTCCATACAAGTTCTAAAGGAAAGATTATTGTTGATAAGGGTGCTGGTCAAGCCTTGGTTGAGAGTAGAAAAAGCTTGTTGCCAAAAGGTATTGTTGATGTTAAAGATCATTTTTTGATGGGACAGGTTGTTGATGTTGTGGTCAATGATCAAATCATAGCAAGAGGTATTACTAACTATTCTAGTGATGAATTAAAGTTAATTAAAGGTTATAAGACAAGTGATATTGAGAGTATTCTTCATTATAAGGATTATGATGAAGTTATTCATGCAAATAATATGGTTATTGTAGGAGGAGTTCATTATGGATAAAGAACTTGAATTGTTGTTACAAAGGGCTAAGCGCTCAAGCAGAGAAATGTTAAGAGTTGATACACATGTTAAAAATGAGGCATTGATTTCTATTTCTCAGGCATTATTGAATAATATAGATAGAATTATTGAGGCCAATCAAAAGGATATCGATCATGCTTTGAAGAATGGTTTATCAGATGCAATGGTTGATCGTTTATTGTTGAATAAAGAACGTATTGAAAGTATGGCAAGTGATGTCATAAAATTAACAACACTAGATGATCCAATAGGACAAGTAATAAGAGACATTCATAGACCTAATGGTTTATTCATTCAACAAGTTCGTGTACCAATTGGTGTTTTTGGTATTATTTATGAGTCAAGACCTAATGTTACTGTTGATATTGCCTGTTTATGTATTAAATCAAGTAATGTTTGTGTTTTAAAAGGTGGTAAAGAAGCGCTTGTTTCTAATCAAGTTTTAACTTCTATTATGCAAGAGGCAGTTAAAGATATCTTACCTTTACATTGTATTCAATTGATAGAAAATACAGATAGAACAATGGTCACACAACTGATTACTGCTAATGAATATGTAGATGTTGTTGTTCCTAGAGGTGGTAAAGGTTTAATTGATCATGTTGTAAAAAATGCGACTGTTCCTGTTATTGAAACGGGTGCTGGCAATTGTCATTTGTATATTGATAAAGATGCTGATATGAAAAAGGCAATAGATATTGCAGTTAATGCCAAGATTCAAAGACCTTCTGTCTGCAATGCTATTGAAACAATTTTGGTGCATAAAGATATTGCTAATACTTTTTTGCCTTTGATGGTCAATGCTTTTGATGGACGTGTTGAGATAAGAGGGGATAAAATGACACAAGAGGTTATTGAATGTCATGAAGCAACGATTGAAGATTATAAAACAGAATATGATGATTATATTGTAGCTGTAAAAGTTGTTGATAATGTTGACGAGGTTATTGATCATATTTATAAGTATTCTACAAAACATTCAGAATGTATTGTTACTGAAAATCAGGACATTGCTGATTTGTTTATGAATGCTTTGGATTCATCTTGTGTTTATCATAATGCCTCTACACGTTTTAGTGATGGTGGACAATTTGGATTTGGTGCTGAACTAGGTATTAGTACTCAAAAATTACATGCAAGAGGACCACTTGCTTTACTTGAAATGACATCATTTCAATATAAAATTTATGGGCAAGGGCAAGTCAGAGAATAAAAGTTTATTTATGATTAATGTGAATGATTATATTTTATATGTTTGAAAATAGGAAATGATTGAGAGATACATGATGATGTGTATCTCTATTTTTGTAAATAATGGAAGAAAAATAATAAAAGACATATAAGATAAGTATAATTCATCATAAGTTTCCATAAGATATCATTGACAATAGTTAGTAGACTAAGTATAATGGTTAGTGTACTAAGTATTGGAGGTGTTCAAATGGAATATGAACAGTTAAATCATATGATTAATGAAATAAAGATAACACATAAATTACATCAGAAAATGATGAGTCAATATTGTGGTGAACTGACTCCTGAGCAAGGAAAGTTACTTTATTTAATTCAATATGAAAAAATGAGTCAAAAGGAAATCGCAAAATTATTACGTATTACTGAAGCAACACTTTCAGTAAGGATTAAACGATTGCTTGATTCAGGATGGATTGAAAGAGAAACAGATAAGGATGACAAAAGAGTCAATTCAATTGTTTTATCTCATAAAGGAGAAGAGTTGATGAAAACGTTGGAACAGCAATTTCATAAATATAAAACGATTATGTGTAAAGGTATATCTTTAGAAGATTATGAAACTGTCCTTCGTGTAATCCACCAGATTCAAGAAAATATAAGGGAGGAAATAGAATGATTAAACTACGTAAATTTGCATATAAATTTTGGTTACCAATTATTTTATGTGTTGGATTTATTTTTATACAATCACAATCAGAATTAGCTTTACCTGATTATATGAGTCAAATTGTAACAAATGGAATTCAAGCAGGTGGTTTTGATACATCAGCTGCTGATGTTTTAAGTCAAAAAACATATGATCATTTATTGCTTTTTGTGAGTGAAGAAGATAAAAAAATAATTGAATCTAATTATACATTTGTAAGATACGAAGATTTAGATGAAAATATTAAAGAAACTTTTCCGAAGTTAAAAGATGCTTATTTGTTAAATGAAAATTTAACTGTGAATAAAGAGCAATTAGAAGAAGTTATGATAAAACCTATGTTAATGGTATCTTCTATTGATTCCTTAGATCCTACTTCAAAAGAATATCAAGAAAAATTTAAAGATATACCTGCTGGTATGGATGTTTATCAAGTCTTTTCAATGATGCCTCAAAAGGAAAAAGAACAAATGACAAATCAAATTGAGAGTCAAATGGAGACAATGGGATCTTCAACAATGATTATTGCTGCTGGTCAGGGTGTTAAAATGGAGTATGAGTCACTAGGAGCTGATGTAGAGAATATTCAAACAAATTATATTATTGCTGCTGGTTTAAAGATGTTAGCAATTGCATTGTTGGGTTCACTTGCTGCAATAGGTTCAGCTTTCTTATCTTCAAAAGTTGGTTCAGGTGTTGCAAGAGATTTAAGAAAAGCAGTTTTTGAAAAAGTAGAAAGTTTTTCAAATAGTGAATTTAATACATTTTCAACAGCTTCATTAATTACACGTACTACAAATGATATTACTCAAGTTCAAATGTTGATGATTATGTTGCTTCGTATTGTTATGTTTGCGCCAATGATGGGAATAGGTGCGTTGTATAAAGCTTTAACACATTCTACTTCTATGACTTGGATTATTTTTATGATTTTAGTTGTTATTACTGTTTTATTAGCAGTTATGATTAAAGTTGTGATGCCTAAATTTAAGATTATTCAATCTCTTATTGATAGATTAAATCTCACAATGCGTGAAAATTTATCAGGTGTTTTGGTTATTAGAGCATTTGGTAATGAAAAACATAGTGAGGAACGTTTTGATCAGGCAAATGATGATTTAACAAAAGTGAATTTATTTGTTAATAGAGCTATGGCAACACTTATGCCTATTATGATGTTTATTATGAACTTTGCAACTGTATTGGTTGTATGGGTAGGTTCAAAGCAGTTGGATTTAGGAAATATTGCGATTGGTGAAATGATGGCGTTTATTCAATATGCAATGCATATTATTATGTCATTCTTGTTTATTGCAATGATTTTCATTATGATTCCTAGAGCAAGTGTTGCAGCAGGACGTGTTTATGAAGTATTATCAACTGATTTACAAATTAAAGATAGTGATCAACCATTAGAATTTGATGAAAATAAAAAAGGGTTCATTGAATTTAAAGATGTTACATTTCAATACCCTGGTGCTCATGATGCAGTGTTAAGCCATATTGATTTTGTAGCTGAGCCAGGAAAAACAACAGCATTTATTGGATCAACGGGTTCAGGAAAATCAACTTTAATTCATTTGATTCCTCGTTTCTATGATGTTACAGAAGGACAAGTTATTATTAGTGGGGTTGATGTGAGGGATGTTAAGCAACATGATTTAAGGGAACGTATTGGTCTTGTTCCTCAAAAAGGTGTATTATTCTCAGGTACAATTCGTTCTAATCTTCAATATGGAGCACATGAGGCAACTGATGAAGAATTAAATGAAGTTATTCAAATTGCACAAGCAAAAGAATTTGTAGATGATAAACCAAAAGGATTAGATGAAGAGATTTCTCAAGGTGGAACAAATGTTTCGGGTGGACAAAAACAACGTTTGGCTATTGCGAGAGCTTTAGCAAAGAAACCTGAAATTCTCATTTTTGATGACAGTTTTTCAGCATTGGATTTTAAAACGGATGCAGTATTAAGAAAAGAGTTAAGTCGTTTAACTCAAAAAACAAAAAATACTGTTTTGATTGTTGGGCAAAGAATAGCCTCTATTATGGATGCTGATCAAATTATTGTTTTGGATAAGGGAAGAATTGTAGGAAAAGGAACACATGAAGAATTGATGAAAGAATGTGTTGTCTATCAGGAAATTGCTTATTCACAACTTTCAAAGGAGGAATTGGCAAATGGCTAGAGGACCTATGGGACATGGTGCAAATAAGTTTCAAAAAGCAAAAGATTTCAAAGGAACAATAAAAAGATTATTTGCATATTTAAAGCCTTATTATTTTAAATTTTTATTGATTATGATTTTTGCAACTGGTTCAACTATTTTTATGATTTTTGGACCAAAGATTTTAGCGAAAGCAACTGATAAACTAAGTGAAGGTATTATGGCAAAGGTCACAAATACTGGAGGTATTGATTTTGATGCTATTTTTAGTGTATTAATCTTTTTGACTTGTATTTATTTGTTAAGTACATTATTGAATTATATACAAGGATTTATTACTTCAGGTATTTCTCAAAGGGTAGCTTATGATTTTAGAAAAGCAATTAGTGAAAAAATGAATCGTTTACCATTAAGTTATTTTGATAAACACTCAAGTGGAGATACTTTATCTCGTGTGACAAACGATGTTGATTTAATTGCTCAATCATTAAATTCGAGTATGACACAAATTGTAACATCTACTGTAACAGTTATTGGAATATTCATTATGATGCTCACTATTTCTATTCCTATGACTTTAATGGCTTTATGTGTATTACCTGTTTCTATGTTTTTAATGTCTTTGATTATGAAAAGAACACAAAGATATTTTATTGCTCAACAACAAAGTTTAGGAAATGTGAATGGACATATTGAAGAAATGTATGGTGCACATCAAGTTGTTAAAGCATTTAATGGTGAAGAAGATTCAGTTCATCGTTTTGAAGCTTATAACAATGAGTTGTATGAATCAGCATGGAAATCACAATTTTTCTCAGGAATGATGCAACCATTAACTGGATTTGTTGGAAATATTGGATATGTTGGTGTATGCTTATTAGGTGGTTTTTTAGCCACAGGTCAAGCTATTTCTATTGGTGATATTCAAGCATTTATTCAATATGTAAGACAATTTAATCAACCTATTACTCAACTAGCACAAATTATGAATCAATTACAATCAACAGCAGCGGCTGCTGAACGAGTATTTGAGTTTTTAGATGAAGAAGAACTTATGGAAGAAATACCAAATGTGAGTGATGAAGAATTGAAGAAGATTGAAGGCAGTGTTACTTTTGATGCAGTGAACTTTGGTTATCATCCTGATAAAACAATTATCCATAATTTTTCAATGCATGTTCATGCAGGTCAAAGTGTAGCTATTGTAGGACCTACTGGTGCAGGCAAAACAACGATCATTAAATTATTAATGAGATTTTATGAACTCAATTCAGGAAATATTATGATAGATGGTTATAATATTACAGATTTAAAAAGAAGTGATTTGAGAAATTTATTTGGAATGGTATTGCAAGATACATGGTTATTTGGTGGAACAATTAGAGAAAACTTAAAATATGGGAAATTAGATGCAACTGATGAAGAAATGGTAAAAGCATGTGAACTTGCTTATGCTGATCATTTTATCAATACTTTAGAAGATGGCTATGACACAGTTATTAATGAAGAATCTAGTAATATTTCTCAAGGACAAAAGCAGTTATTAACAATAGCTAGAGCTTTCCTAGCTAATCCAAAGATTTTAATATTGGATGAAGCAACTTCTTCTGTTGATACAAGAACTGAGGTTTTGATTCAAAAAGGTATGGATAAGTTAATGGAAGGACGTACTTGTTTTATTATCGCTCATCGTTTATCTACGATTAAAGATGCAAATACAATTATTGTGATGCGAGATGGAGATATTGTAGAATTAGGAAATCATGAAAGTTTATTAGAAAATAATGGCTTTTATGCAGATTTGTATCGTTCACAATTTGAATCAAGTAGGGAAGAGTAATCTTCTCTTTTTGTTAAGAGTTATAAAGAACTGTTTAATGAAGTAAAAACTTGCTATAATGGAAAATGAGGAGGATGTTATATGAATAAATATCAATTTTTTGAACATACTGAATGTGAATACTATCCATGTCATAATATGGAGGAAATCAATTGTTTGTTTTGTTTTTGCCCTATGTATTTTTATTCAAAATGTCCAGGACAATTCAATATATTAGATAATGGTATGAAAGATTGTTCAAATTGCCAGTTTCCTCATAAAAAAGAGAATTATCATAAGATAATGAATATACTTAAAAAAATTAAAGTATTGTAATTTGGAACGAATTTGTCTATAATGGTTTTAAGAGGTGAAAATTATGGATTATTTTACAATGATTAAAACAAGAGTTGAACCTAAATTAAAAGGTAAAGAATTTACTGAAGATATGGGATTTAAAGATTTAGGAATTGATTCTTTAGATTTGGTTGATTTGGTTTTTGAATTAGAAGAAGAAATTGGTGTTCAGTTCGAAGATGATGAATTATTAGGATTGAAAACTGTTAAAGATTTAGTGACATTAATTGAAAGTAAGAAAAAATAGAGGGGAAAACCTTCTATTTTTTATTAGGAGATGAAAAAATGATTTATCAAATTGATAGTGTAAAAAAAGAAGTTGATTTTAATGCTGTTTCAAAAGAACATATGTATATAGGAATGATGAATTTAAAAGAATTAAAAGAATGTTATTATCAGTTTCATATTTCTTTGCAATCAATAAAGCACTGTGAGGAAACCTCAACAATTCATCAGAATGTGATTATTCCTCATAAAAATTATTATTATGGTTTGATTAATTTAATTAATGCAAGAGATGTTTTTGTAAAAAAAGATGCAATGGCTTTTTTTATCTTTCAAAATCTTTTTCTTATTGTCATTATTGATGACGAAGATCAGCATATAGAAGATATTTTTTCTTCTTCAAGTAATTATGTTTTAGATGAAGGGATGTCTATTACACGTATTGTTTATTGTTTTTTTAGTGAATTGATTTCTAGAGATTATCAGTATATTGAAGAATTACAAGAAGAAGTGGAAGATTTAGAAAATGATGATGAAAAAGAAGCGTTAATGTTTACAAAAACTTTTAAAAAACTTAATAAAGAATTATTGTTATTGAGGAATTATTATGATCATTTGATTTCCATTAGTGAAGAGTTACAAATGAATCATCATAATATTTTTATACAAGATGAAATGAGATATTTTGAGATTTTTACACATAGATTAGAAAGAATATCAGATAATATTCAAATGCTTAGAGATTTGTTGAATCAAGTATATGCTGTTCATCAATCAAAATTGGATTATCAATTAAATAAGACTATGCAATTTTTTACTGTTGTCACTACTATTTTTATGCCTTTAACTTTAATAACGGGATGGTATGGTATGAATTTTAAGAATATGCCTGAAATTGACTTTCAATATAGTTATTATATTGTGATTAGTATAAGTATGATTATTGTTTGGGGATTAATATTTTTGTTTAAAAGAAAGAAATTCTTTTAAGATATGTCGAATTGTGTTATAATATATTTCGTGGGGAACGTTCCTTTCATATACAGGGTATGAAGGGGCTTTTTTTTACAAAAAAACTATGACAACAAAGAGAATATGTCATAGTTTTGTATTTTATTGATAATATTTATTATAAGGAATTCATTTTTATCTTCTTTTGTTTAATTTATAAACAATTTTATTAATATAAGGAATATTATTTAATTCATAAGGATGATCAGAATACAAATAAATAATAATGAAGAAGTAGACAATAATACCTACGATGACTGCAATGATAAGTGGAATAAAAACTTGTTTTGTTATAAAGAATAAACCATAGTAACATCCTGCTGCACATATTCCCATAAGTAAGGAAGCAAAAATTGGTAAAATATATGTGCATCTTATTTCTTGTTTGTAACGAATTGTTTTTCTAAGTGCCTTTTGATTTAAATAACAAACGTGTAAAGCATAACTACAATTTCCAATAACCAAGGAATATAATCCAAGTGGTGTAAAAATAAGGAGTATTGAAACAATAATACAATGAACAATAAGAGCTTTTGTTGCATTTTTTAAAGGAACATTGACCTTACCAATAGCTTGTAAAATACCATTAGATAATGTTGATAAACCATATAAAACAATAGCGGGACTACCAACTGTTAATAAAAGGGTCGCAGTTTGAATTGTAT
>CAJUJC010000051.1 GCA_910586805.1 uncultured Erysipelotrichales bacterium
TGGGTCACTCTTATCAGCTGGACCATAAATAATTTGCATTGGTTTAACTGTAACATCAATTGTTAATGAAACTTTACCACCATATTTTGTATTTGCATCTACACAAATAGTTGTACTTCCTAAGTTATTAGCTGTCATATTACCTTTATCATCAACTGTAACAATTCTTTCATTAGATGATGTCCAATGAGAATAAATAATGCCTTCTGTTTTTTTCATTGCTTGTGTTTTACTATACTCTAATTGAATTGGAGAGATGCTCTCTTTTAAAGAAAGCCATTGAGCATATAGAACCACATCATCAGAATTAGCAATTTCTTCCTTATCTGAATAAATGGTATTATTACCATCCTTATCCTTACTCCATCCATTAAAAATATAACCATCACGAATAAAAGGATTTTCACCAATTGATGCAAAAATTTGTTCCCCTTTTCCTTTTGGCATCTTTTGTTTCAGTGTTTCATCATTATTTCCAAAGTTTGAATTAAGTGTAAGATTGTATGAATCTAATGCCCATAAAATTTGATTATCATGAATATAATAAACCCCTGTTGTTCTTAAATGTGAAACATCCTCTCTTGTCATAATGTAGTTATTAATACCTTCAATTTTAATCTTTTTAGGGTCTTTAAATCCTACTTCACCATTCAATGGCTGATCCATATATATTTTTACATTACTATTATTTAAATGAATATCACTTTGTACAAATGTTTTACCACCTAAATATAATTTTAAATCTTGTAAAAACATATCATCTCCATGATTTGTTTTCCCAACATTATTAGTAACTTCTACATCATGTAAATAAAGCTCTGATGTGCCTAACATGACAACTCCACCTGCATATCTTCCTGTATTCCCAGAAATTTCACCACTATTAAGTTCAACTATAACATCAGTTGCCCATGAATAAATTCCGCCACCATATCTATCAGCATTATTGTTTATAATTTGTCCACCATTCATTATAAAGTGACTTCCTGATTGTAGACGTATTGCTCCTCCACTTGGTTCTGTTGTCTCATCCATTCCTTTATGAGGATAACCATTTTGAAGTATTGCTCCTTCTTCCATTGTGATCTTATTCTTACTTCCTGCTTGAGATTCACCTACATAAAATAAACTTCCTTTTTTTGCCCCATCAAAAGTTATATTTTGAATGTTCATATCAATATTAGCACCTGCTGTCAAATAAAACATACTATGCTTAGTATCCATATCAATATGACCAGTTTCCTCACTAAAAGTAATCTTATTTCCACTTGATGTTCCTCGCAAAATAATATTACGAGTTCCAGTTATGGAAATACCATTTGTTAATTCAATATTTGACATGATGTTAATAAGAACATTTTCATCATTTCCTGTTAAAGCTTCAAGTAGTTCTACTTCATTAGAAACATTCTTTTCAATTCGTTTTGTATTAGCTAAAATTGAAAAATTATCATTTATATTTTCAGTTGCAAAAACAGATACATTAAGAAGTGTTATCATTATTGAAATAGCTAAAATCTCTAAAATTCTTGTTTTCATATTATTTTTCCCTCCTGTCCTACAATTAGAATAATTATAATTATTTTAAACTTATTATATTATTCACTTATATTGTACCCCCCCCCGTGTATTTTTGTCAATCCATTTTCAATAATTAATTAAATATCTAAATGTATTTTTTAGTAAATTTTGTGTAGCGATTTTGATAAGTCATTTTGCTTAGCTAATATTTTAAAACATAAGAAATTAATTTTTATTTAAAACAAAAAGGCAGAAATATTCCATATTATAGAAATATCCTGCCTCAATATAAATATTTAATATTATTCAATTCTAAGTCATATTTTACCTATTGCATTTTCTTTAATTCATTTAATAATTCAATAGTTAATGGTAACCAATTTCCAACAGTTGGCAATATTAACACAATCTCATTTTTCATATACTTAAATGTAGGCTTTGTGAATAAATGATTCACAAGTTCAAATAATTTGTCTCCTGCAACCTGAGCAGAAAATTCCTGTGTCAACATTAATTGTATTTTATCTCCAACTTCTCTCACTTGATCAATAAAAGGTTCTGTACATAAGATTTCATACTTTCGTTTTAATACAATGTTATTCACTTCTCTAGGTAATGTACCATATAAATCTTTTAAATCTCGTTCCAAAGAATTAATTTGTGTAATATGTTGTGCCTGATAAATACGTTGATACAAATTTAACTTTTCAATATCACTTTCTACATAATTTTCAGGTATATATCCATCTACCTTAACATTTTGAACCGGAACTTCTTTTTCCTCTTTTGTTTCACCTGTTTTTTCATCAATAACTTCTTGTAATATTTTCATATACATATCAAATCCAACACTATCAATGAATCCTGCCTGCTCGCCACCCAATATATCACCTGAACCACGAATAGATAAGTCACGCATTGCTATTTTATAGCCACTACCTAGTTGAGCAAATTCTTTAATAGCTTTTAAACGTTTTGTCGCTTCCTCATTCATTTGTTTATTTTTTGCATAAAGAAGGTAAGCATATGCCATTCTTTCACTACGACCAACACGGCCTTTGATTTGATATAATTGTGACAATCCAAACTTATCAGCATCTTCTATAATAATCGTATTTGCATTTGGAATATCTATACCTGTTTCAATAATCGTTGTACAAACCAAGACATTATATTCTTTATTTATAAAAGATTGCATAACATTTTCTAATTGGTCTTTTGTCATTTTTCCATGTCCAAAAATCACTTTAGCGCTTGGAATCATTCTTTGAATCTGATGTGCTATTGATTCTATGTTAGATGTTTTATTATATAGATAAAAAACTTGTCCATGTCTACCTAATTCTCTTTCAATAACCTGTTGTATTAATTGTGTACTTTTTTCCATAACATATGTTTGGACTGGTAAACGATTTAATGGTGGAGTTTCTATTTGTGATAAACCTCTAATTCCCATTAATGACATTTGTAAAGTTCTTGGAATAGGTGTTGCTGTTAAAGTTAATACATCTATCGTTTCCCTTAATTCCTTGATTTTTTCCTTTTGTCTTACACCAAATCTTTGTTCTTCATCAACACATAATAATCCTAAATCCTTAAACTCAATATCTTTAGATAGAATACGATGTGTTCCTACCAATAAATCAATCTTACCTTCTTTAACATCTTGTATAATTTGTTTCTTTCTTGCAGTAGGCGTAAAACGATTCAACAATGCAATTTGAACTGGAAAATTCTCAAAACGCTCTAACATTGTACGATAATGTTGAGAAGAAAGAATTGTTGTTGGGCATAAAAAAGCAACTTGTTTATTGGCAAGAATAGCTTTAAAGCATGCACGCAAGGCAACTTCTGTTTTTCCAAATCCAACATCCCCACATAACAATCTATCCATCGGTCTAGGTAATTGCATATCTGCCTTAATTTCTTTCACTGCCTCTTGTTGATCAGGAGTTAACTCATAACCAAATCCTTCTTCAAATTGAATTTGCATAGCATCATCTTGTGGATAGGCAAAACCTGGCTGTTTCATTCTTTTGGCATATAAGGCAATTAACTTATCAGCCAAATCATCAACTTTATTTCTAACTCTTTGTTTTGTCTTTTGCCATTCTGTACTATTCAATGCATGAATTTTAGGAACTTTTCCATCTTTTGAAGCATATTTACGTACCAATTTAAAATTTTCTACTGGTATGTATAAAGTATCATTACCTTTATAAGCTATATATAAATAATCTTTATGATTTCCTTTGACTTCTAAAGTTTTTATTCCCATATACTGTCCAATACCATGAGTATCATGAACAACATAATCACCAATATTAAGTTCAGTATAATCATTAATAACCTTAGCATTCTTATATTTAATATAGCCTTTTTTCTTTTGAGAGGAAACTTTAAATAATTCTTTTTCAGTTAAAACAATAACTTGTTCATCAAAAAACTCTATACCACTCTTTAAATCTCCTAAATAAATATTAACACCTTTATAAATATTCTCATCATTTCCAACCATTGTATATGGAATATGGTTATCATCTAAAAGACGTACTATGATTTGTATTTGATGTTGATTATCTAAACACATCAATATTTTATTTTTAATAGAATAATCTTTTAATTGTTGTATAAACTGTTGTTCATTTGAAAGAGGAAGTTGAATTTGCCTTGTTGTAAAAAGAATTTGCTTTTCATGTGTTGCAAAGTCTAGGAATTCAATATTCTTCTTATCCAAATATAAAGAAATATCCTGATATAAAGTTAATCCTTTAACCATTTTGCCTAGAGACTGTAATTCCTGTGTATAGTAAAATGTTTCTTCTATATATTGATTGTATGTTTGAATAATCTTATCCTTGTTTGAAACAATGATATAAGAATCATCAAAGTATGAAAAAAGATTCGTAGATGATGTAAACATACTCATATACTGATAGATTCTTGATGAATAATCATGAGCTTTTAAACTTTCTATATCTATTGAAATTTCTTCATCTAATTCATCCTGTTCTTCACATATTGATTCTTGTTGTAATGCTTTGATTTGTTCTATAACACTTGGAATTTCTTCATCACAATATAACATATCTGTCGCAGGCAAAATTTGTACTGATTGTACTTTTTCAGTTGAACGTTGTGTATTTTTATCAAAAAACCTTATACTATCTATTTCATCATCAAAAAATTCTATTCTTATAGGTTCATCGTATTGAATAGAATAAACATCAATAACTCCTCCTCTTTTTGAATAAAAGAAAGGTTCATCGACTCTTTGTATATTTTGATAACCTACTTCAATTAATTTTTTTCTTAATTCCAGTGGTTCAATCACCATTCCCACTTCTAAAGATATTGTTTTTTCTTGAAATAATTCTTTGTTAGGTATAAAACGACTTAAACTATGTGTATGACATATAACAATTTGTGGTTCATCTTGACATAAACATGATAAAACATGAATTCTTTCCCCCATTAACTCTTTAGAGTAAGCCAGTGCTTCAACTCTTAACGATTCATCACAAGGAAAAAAGTGAACCTTATTTTTAAGTATAGAAGTTAATTCCTGATAAAGCAATTGTGCCTGATATTGATTATTTTTAATAATTAACATTGTTTGAGGGCAAGTGAAAAAAGCACTAGCAATTAAAATAGCTTCATCACTAGTGTGTGATACAACAATTTCTCCTTTTCCTTTTAACATTGCCTGATATGCGGGATTGTTTTTAATGACTTGAATAATTTTCTTCATACCATCACCATTAATTAAATGCATTCATAGCTGTGGTAAAGTCTTTATCTAAAAACATTTCAACAGCTTTGGCAGCTTGATTCAATCCTTCTTCTATATGAGGTATATCATCTTTAGGAAATTTTCCTAACACATAATCAACAACTGGAATACGGGGATGCCTATCTATTCCTACACGAATACGTTTAAAATTTTGTGTTCCAACATGGGCAATAATACTCTTAATTCCATTATGTCCTCCTGCACTTCCACTTTCTCTTAAACGGAGCTTCCCTACTGGCATATCTAAATCATCATAAATAACAAGAATATCTTTGACATCTATTTTGAAAAAATTCATGACTTGTATAACTGATTCACCTGATGCATTCATATATGTTAAAGGTTTAAGTAAAATAATATCTTCACCTTTGTACTTAAATTTAACATACTCACCCTTAAATTTTTTATTAGAAATTTGAACTTTAAAAAGTTCTTCTAAACAATCCATAACCATAAAACCTACATTATGTCTTGTTTTTTCATACTCTTTTCCTGGATTTCCCAACCCTATAATTAATTTCATAACGAACACCTTCTTCCTAAAATAACTGTTGCTGTCCCTTGTATCTTCAAATACCCATGACTGATATCTTCATCATCACTATGATATAAAACTTTATAATCATCTTCTACGTTAACTGACAAATCATCTAAAGATGCATTAAGATAAACAATAATATCCTGATATTCTCCATCATTTTGATGCAAATGATATTTCACCATACGATGTTCAATATTTTCTAAAGTTATATTTTCTTTCATTATTTCATAATCATCATATCTAAAACATGGATTATTTTTTCTTAATTGAATTAAAAACTTTACAAACTCTATGGTATCATTTTCTTTTTCTCTTAGCTCCCAATCTAATGCATTTATAAAATCTCCTGAATTATAAGTATTTGTACGTCCATGTTTTGTTCTAAAAAACTCTTGTCCACTATGAATAAATGGAATACCTTGCGCTAAAATAACACCAGCTAACATCATACGTAATCTTCTCTTCTTTGTTTCATCATCTTCATCATAGTTAGAAATTTGAATTTTATCATAACACGTTGCATTATCATGACATTCTACATAATTAATGGATTGTGAAATATTTGTAAATTTTTCAATATTACACATCATTTTCATACCTTCAAATGTTTTATAAGTATCCCCTGAAAGATAACCTAAAGATTCCATTTGATTTGTCCCTCTCATTGTGTTTCTAAAAGTGTCATTAAAAAATCCAATATCTTGTAACATAGCATGGTTATCCATTGTTGCTTTCATATAATTTGGTAAAATATCTCCCATATTCCATCCTTCACCATAAACCATAAATGAAGGATCAATAGCTTTTGCTTGTTCGTTAACCAAACGAATTGTATCTATATCAACAAGTCCCATTAAATCAAAACGATATCCATCCACATCGTATAAAACTTGCCACCTTTTGCACATATCTAAAATATATTTACGACACATCTTAGCATTTGTATTCAATTCATTACCACACCAAGAACCATTTCCCAATACTCCATTGTCATATCTTCTAAAGAAATAATAAGGCACTGTTTTTTCTAAAGCATTATTATTAATATTATGCATATGATTATAAACAACATCTAATACAACACGTATTCCTTTTTTATGTAATGAAGCTATCATTTGCTTTGCCTCTAAAATACGTTTATATCCATCATCAGGATTTGTTACATAACTTCCCTCAGTCACATTGTATTGAGAAGGATCATACCCCCAATTGTATAAAACAGATGGGTTCTTTTCATCAACAGTTGCGTAATCATTAATAGGCATGAGTTGAACATGAGTTATACCTAATTCAGCCAAATAATCTAATCCTGTTGAATATCCTTTTTTTGTTGTTGTGTTTTCTTCAGTAAACGCCAAAAATTGTCCTTTGTGCTTCATTGAACCTGTTTCACTAATAGAAAAATCTCTTACATTTGTTTCATATATAATAGCATCCGTCTTTTTATCCATTGGTGGAAGTGGATAATCCTTTACCTTTAACTTATCTAAATCAACAATAATATTAGTTCTACCATTAGAAGAAGATGAATAAGCATATGGATCCATAACAATATCATATTGACCAGCATGTTTAATTAAATAAAAGTAATGATCATTTTCTAAATCACCTTTGACTTCACAATAATAAACACCTTTTAATCCTCTTGTCATAGGATATAATTCTTCTTTGCCGTCCTTAACTCTATGAACTTTTAAAATAACTCCTGTGGAAAGAGGAGACCATACTTTAAAAAGAGATCTTTCTTTTGTATAAGTGCATCCTAAATCATCTCCATCATAATAATATAAGTCATCAAACTCTTTGCACATAGAAAGTTTTGAAAAATCTAAAAAACATGACATACCATAAGCATCTACGACCTTATACACTTTTCCTACTTGAAAAGTCGTACGTAAAGAATATTCTTGGAATGATGAATCATGACTATCTAAAGCATCTCCTTCTAACAAGGTTAACTCATCATTTTTTAAATCTTTTAAATAAAACTTACTGCTCATTCCATTATAATAATTCTTAGAAAGATAAACTCTCATTTCATTAAAATTCACAGCATAAGCTTTCATAACAATTGCACTTTCTTCCATGTTTTTCATCCTTTCCCTATTATCTACTCTCATAACACACAAAAAAGCATGACAAATTATATTTCTCATACCTCGTGTTTGTAGTATACCACATATATAAAAAAAAGACTATGAAATCTTATTGAATTATTTTTACAAAAAGAGTCAATGTATATGAGCATCTACTGATAATATTTTTTGTATAACAAGTTTACTCCAAGAAAAAATGAATGAATTGAATGTGGGATATTTAATATTGAAAATAAAGAAGTTATCTATAAGATTTTCAACAAAAAAAGAGACTGAACGAATCAAACTTGTTGAAAGTGAATTCATTATAGTCTCTTTATTATACTATCTCTTAATTTTATCTAATTTCCAAATATCAGCAACATAATCTTCAATAGTTCTATCAGATGAGAAGAAACCAGATTTAGCAATATTAACTAAACACATCTTAGCCCACAATTGACGATCTTGATATAAAGCATTAATTCTTTCATGAGCTTCTATATATGCTTCGAAGTCAGCAAATAAGAAATATTCATCATTTCTATTCATTAACTCTTCAAAAATCATTCTAAATTCTTCTCTTGATTCATGGAATGTTCCATCAACTAATGAATCAACAACACGTTTGATACATGGATTGTTATTGTAATAATCCCAGGCATTATAATAACTGTGTCTTAAATGGTTGATTTCATTATCTTTTAAACCAAAGATAATAATGTTTGAATCACCAACTAAATCAGCAATTTCAACATTAGCACCATCTAACGTTCCAACAGTAACAGCTCCATTCATCATGAATTTCATGTTTCCTGTACCACTTGCTTCTTTACCAGCAGTAGAAATTTGTTCTGAAACATCAGCTGCAGGCATAATTTTTTCAGCAATAGTAACACCATAATTTTCAATGAAAACAACTTTTAAGAATTCATTTGTTTCTGGATCATTATTAACAACATCAGCAACACTATTAATCAACTTAATAACTTTTTTCGCAAAGTAATAAGCTGGAGCTGCTTTTGCACCAAAGATAAATGTTCTAGGCACAATTTTAAATTCAGGATTAGCTTTCATTTCTTGATACAAATAAATGACATGCATAATATTTAATAATTGACGTTTATAAGCATGTAATCTTTTGACTTGAATATCGAAGATACTATTAATATTAACATCAATACCATTATGTTCTTTAATATAATCAGCCAACACTTGTTTTCTTTGTTGTTTTACATTCAAGAATTTACCTTGGACAATTGAATCATCCACAAAATCCATTAATTTTTCTAAATCTTCAGGATGTTTGATCCAACTATCACCAATTGTTTCATTTAACAATTGAGTTAATTCAGGGTTTGAATAAGCCAACCATCTTCTATGTGTAATCCCGTTTGTTTTATTGTTGAACTTATCAGGATATAAGTAATTGAAATCTTTCATTTCTTGTTCTATTAAAATTTGAGTATGAAGTTTAGCAACACCATTTACACTAAAACTTCCTGCAATAGCTAAGTGAGCCATATGCACTTGACCATCTTTAATAATCATAACTCTATTTAACAAGCTATCATCATGATCACTTTTTTGTTTAACATAACTGATAAATCTTCTATTGATTTCTTCAATAATTTGATAAATTCTTGGTAACAATGTTTGCATAGTTGAAACAGGCCATTTTTCCAAAGCTTCTGCTAAAATTGTATGGTTTGTATATGCACATGTCTTAGAAGTAATTTCCCATGCTTTTTCCCATTCCATATCATATTCATCAATAAAAATTCTCATCAATTCAGGAATAACCAATACTGGATGAGTATCATTCAATTGAATAACATTTTTAAAATGGAAATTATCTAATGAAGGATAAACCCTTAAATGAGCACGTACAATTTGAGATACTCCTGCTGATACAAAGAAGTATTGTTGTTTTAAACGTAAAGTACGTCCTGCCAAAGTTGAATCATCAGGATATAAGTTTTGACAAATATCTCTTACTTCTTGTGCATATTGTCTAAAATCCTTATTTCCAGGAATGTTATCACTTGATTCAGCATGCCATAAACGAAGTGTGTTTGTAACAGTTGTATCATTACCAACAATAGGCATATCATAAGGAACTGCTCTTATACACTCAGCATCTACATGATCCCATTTCCCAGTCACGTCATTCCATACAGTATGTCCCCAAAATTTAACATCAACAGCATGTTTAGGTTTACGTACTTCCCACATATTTCCTAATTTTAACCATTGATCAGGAACTTCTACTTGATAACCATTTTCAATCTTTTGTTTAAATAAACCATATTCATAACGAATTGTATTCCCAAAAGCAGGATAAGATAATGATGCTAATGAATCCATAAAGCAAGCAGCTAATCTTCCTAAACCTCCATTACCTAAACCAGCATCTGATTCTAATTCTTCTAAATCATGAATATTGATACCATAATCTGCTAAGCCATCCTTAGCAATTTGATAGATACCTAAATTCATCATGTTATTTACTAATAATCTACCAATTAAAAACTCCATTGAAAAATAATGAACTTGTTTTTCATGTTGAGTCTTTGTAGCCATTTTAGTCATTGCCCAATTTACTGAAGCATAATCTCTCACCATTGTTTCAAGGACCATAAATTTTTCAGTCATATGAGATTCTTCTACTGTTCTACCATATGACTCAATAATTCTTTTTGAAAATTCATATTTAAATTCTTCTTTTGTTTTAAACATAAATCAATCTCCCTTTTATTTTTTCTTCAACTCAAATATCATACCTGAAAATGGAGCAATGTCAACCTCTATTGAATAATTTTTGTTGATTGCAGGTACTTTTTTTGCTTTTAAAGCCTTTTTATTAACAAAATTACTTCCTGTATAGTAATCAGTATCTGTATTAATAATTTCTTTATAAGTTCCTTCAACTGGTACTGGAATACGATATCCTTTATGAGTATTCCCAACAAAATTCATTACGCATATTAATGTATCACCATTAGGTGCATATCTTGCATAAGCAAAAACACTTTGTTGGTAATCATCAACAACTAACCATTCAAATCCTTCAGGATAATAATCATATTGATACAAAGCAGGATGACTTTTTATAATATGATTTAAATCTCTAAAATAGCGATGGAACGAATCATGTTGTGGATATTTTAATAATACCCATCCTAATGCCTTTTTTTCATCCCATTCTTTATATTCAGCAAGTTCATTTCCCATAAAATTCAATTTTTTACCAGGATGTGTCATCATATATAAATACAATGCTTTTACTTGCGCAAATTTTTGATCATTATTCCCCCACATTTTATCTAAAATCGTTCCTTTACTATGAACAACTTCATCATGTGAGAAAGGTAATATATAATTTTCTTTATAGAAATACATCATAGAAAATGTAAGTTTATTATGAGTATCAGGATATTGTCGATAAACTGGATCCTTTTTAAAATAAGCCAAAGTATCATTCATCCAACCTAAATCCCATTTATAATCAAAACCTAATCCTCCATCCCATGGCGCTTTCGTCACATTAGGATAATCAGTAGAATCTTCAGCAATCAACATAACACCTGGAAATAATCCAGTCATATGGGAATTCATACGTTTCATAAATTCAATAGCCCCATCATTGACTCCTCTTTCCTTATTTCCTTTCCAATAAATCAAATTACTAATAGCATCAAAACGAATACCATCAATATGGAAATAATCTGCCCAAAAATGAACTGCTGACATTAAGAAACTACGCACTTCTTCTCTTCCTAAATCAAAATAACAACTATCCCATTCTGTATATCTTAAATTAATATCAGGATACTCATAAACAAAACCACCATCAAATTGGTATAAACCATGCCCATCTTTTACAAAATGTGCAGGAACAAAGTCCATAATGACCCCGATATTATTCTTATGACAAGCATTGATAAATGCCATGAGTTGCTTAGGCTGTCCATAACGACTTGTCGCACTAAAATATCCCGTTGGCTGATAACCCCAAGAACCATCAAATGGGAACTCATTAAGAGGCATTAATTCAATATGTGAATAACCATTTTCTACAACATAAGGAATGATTTGATCAATCATCTCTTCATAACTATAAAATTCACCATCTTCTTCATCTGTAAAATCCTTTTTCATCTTCCAAGAACCAATATTTGCTTCATAAATATTTAAAACTCTATCAAAATTCTTAGTTCTTTTGTTTAACCATCTTTTATCTGCCCACTTATATCCATCTAAATTAAAAACTTTAGATGCTGTTGCAGGTCTTAATTCACTAAAAAATGCATAAGGATCAGCACGATCAACAGTTGAACCATTAGCAGTTTCAATACGATATTTATATGTATCATATTGTTTTAAACCAGGAACAAATAAAGTATAAATACCACCATCAGTATATTTCTCCATTTGATGATTTATTCCATCCCAATCATTAAAATCTCCTACAACCTGAACACCCTTTGCATTAGGAGCATAAACACTAAAACGCACACCTTTTTTCTTGTTCTCAGTAACTAAATGTGCACCAAACACTTTGTACATTTGTAAACAGTTTCCCTCATGAAATAACTGTATTAAAAAATTATCTAATTGTGCCATAACAAAAACTCCTTTCATATAACTCTATTATACACAAATTCAATTATAAAATCATCAACAATCCCACTTACAAAAAAAGAAATCACTGTTACTTCACAATGATTTCATTAATATCTTTCAATATAAGTGAATATGTTCCATTATCTTCTTTTCTTTTCTCAATACGCTTACCTTCTAAATACTCTTCAACAGGTAAATTGACTGTAATATCATCATCTAAAACCAATTTACAAACATCCATAGAAGCCATAGAAACAGATGCAATTTGATCATTTTCATCAATACCTAAATCTTTCATCATTAATTCACTTTCTTCTTGTGCCTGATAATCTCTTTCTAAAACTTTCTTAACAATCTCCAATGGTTTCACTGGTTCATGTAACTCAATTTTCTCATTAATTTCCTGTTTCATCAAAGGTAACGCTTTTCCATCATTCACATTATAAATATCATCTAATTTATTGATTACTTTTTTCATCGTATTAAACTTTTGTTTATCAGTCAATTTTTCTTCACCTTTAATCCACTGGGGATTTAAGTAATAATCATTTTTACCATCAATCATATATTTCTTTTCAATCAAAAATAATTGTTTGGTATCTACATTTATAATAATCGCTTCATCAACTGCAGCACCTTGTGTTGGTAAAACTTGTTGTTTTGTAATACGTACAACATTCTCTTCAACAATACTAACTGGTATTGTACGATAGTTTAATTTCATAACAGCAATATGTTTTTCACCATTTTTATAACAATCCACAAACAAAACATTGCAATTAGGCATTTCTTCAATAACTGCCCCCAATTGATAAAGTTGATCTGTTAAATCATGTGCTTGTTTGATAAATTCATCATCACTTTCAATCATTTTATCACTTCTTAACATAAGTTCATGCATAGAACCAACTGTTAATTCTTTCATAGTTGATGCATATAATGCTTTTTCTACTTTTTTACGATAGTATTCTAATGATGTTTCATTCATATCAACAAATTGAGAAGAATGATAAATCTTGCGATGTTCAAAATGTAACATATGCATTAATATTTTATTTATAATTATTGTATTCATTTCTTTCACCCAAAAAAGAGTATATCATATTTCTTGGAATAATATAAGATTTTCTTTATAATATGAAAGAGGTGATTAACTATTGTAAATCAAGTACTTTTTAAAAATATTTTTTATATA
>CAJUJC010000052.1 GCA_910586805.1 uncultured Erysipelotrichales bacterium
TAAAAAAGTGGTAGGACTTAATAAAAATTTCTACCACTTTGTCAACACTCTGAAATATTATATGTTTAAAATTCACTTTCATACAAAGTTAGATAAAGATTTCTAGAGCAAAGTATTTATCAATGAAGATATGTATATAATCAATATTATATATTTTAAAACAGAAAACTATGGATTTGAAAATATAAACAAAATTGTCATTATATATGATGAAAAAGACTATGATATTAAGTATGTTAAAAAAATTATTGCAAAAAAAGGGTTGAAATACTGTTTTAGAAAGGACAAAGTATTTTACAGTTTCAATGAAAATTAATATTTGTTGATAATTTAAAGTCAATAGCTATTCATTGTGTATATTTGTATATTCCTATTAACAACGAATTATTCAATTCCCAAAATAAATCTATTTGGCTAGATGCAAAACCAATAAAAGAATCTAAAATACCAATAATATAGTCATGGCACAAAAAAACTTATTATCTTTTCTAGTATAAAGTATTTTCAATATGATTAAAATCAAAAAGACTAATACATTCATAACATATTAACTTTTTAGAAAAAAACTTCATATACTTTTTTTGACAAAATACACCATTTTTACACATTGCTTTGTTATTATGGGCTATATGTGAAAGAATGGGGAGAATATCGCATGAAAAATGTATTAGAATATTTAGAAAAATCAGCATTGACTTCATCACAAAGAATTATAGATGAAAATCAATCTTATTCATATCATGAACTTTACTTACAAAGTCAACATATTGGAAGCAATCTTGCAAAAATCATTCCTTGTCGTTCACCTATCCCACTGTTTTGTCAAAAAGGGGTAGAGTGCTTAAGCGCATTTTTAGGAAGTGTTTATGCTGGATGTTTTTACGTTTTATTAAATCCTGAATTACCAGTAAGTCGTTTAAACCATATTTTAGAAATTCTAGAATCTCAATATGTTTTAACCGATTATGAGCATTATCCATTAGCTTTAGAATACTTTCCAACAAAAACAATTCTTTTAATTAATGATTTAAAACAAGGAGATATTGATGT
Organism: uncultured Erysipelotrichales bacterium; assembly: GCA_910586805.1. GTDB lineage: Bacteria > Bacillota_I > Bacilli_A > Erysipelotrichales > Coprobacillaceae > MGBC140090. Next base: position 1,051 of record CAJUJC010000052.1, read on the forward strand.
TGATTTACTACATTCCATTAGACAACAACACTTAGATATCGATCCTTTATATGTACAGTTTACATCAGGATCAACAGGAGTACCTAAAGGCGTTGTTGTTAGTCATCGTTCAGTTATAGATTTTATTGAATATTTTACAGATATATTCAATATTACACAAAAAGATGTTATTGCAAATCAAGCACCTTTTGATTTTGATGTCTCTGTTAAAGATATATATTCAGCATTATCTTCAGGCGCATCACTTGTTATTGTTCCTAAAAGATTATTTTCTTTACCATCTGAACTCATTGATTTCTTGTACGACCATCATATAACAACAATGATTTGGGCTGTATCAGCACTTTGTTTAATTTCAACATTTCATGGATTGGACTATAAAACACCAACATCTATTCAAAAAGTATTATTCAGTGGTGAGGTCATGCCTATAAAGCATCTTGATTATTGGATGAAGCATTTCCCAAATGCTATGTTTGTTAATTTATATGGACCAACTGAAATCACATGTAACTGTTTATATCATATTATTGATTCAAATAGAGATTACCAAGGACGAGTTCCCATAGGAATTCCATTTCCTAATGAAAAAGTCTTTCTATTAAATGAACAGAATCAAGAAATAAAAGAGGATAACCAAATTGGTGAAATTTGTGTAAGTGGAACTGCTCTTGCTTTAGGATATTATGGAAACAGTGAACAAACACAAACACATTTTGTTCAAAATCCATTAAATCCTTATTATTTAGAAACAATATATCGTACTGGTGATTTAGGTTATTATAAACAAAACGAAATGTACTTCTCTGGACGCAAAGATTTTCAAATTAAATATCGTGGACATCGTATTGAATTAGAAGAAATAGAAAAAGCAGTAAGTGAATTTGATGGCGTTGAAAGAGGAATTTGTTTATTTGATCAGGAAAAAAGTCAACTCTTTGTTTACTATGTTGGCTCTTTACAAAAAAAAGAACTCTTTACATTAATCAAGGAAAATTTACCTTCTTATATGATTCCTAGTCGCATTATACCAATAGATCAGTTTCCACTTACTAAAAATGGAAAAGTGGATAGAAAAGAATTGAAGAAAAAAGGAGTGCGTAGACATGCAACATCTTAATATCAATCATATTTTAAAAATAGATCAAACACCCCTCTATATCTTTGATATTGATGTTTTATATCAAAGAATTCAATATCTTAAAAATTATTTACCTCAAAGGGTTTCACTTTGTTATGCAATGAAAGCTAATCCTTTCTTAGTCAAAGAATTAGAAAATCATGTTAACAAATTAGAAGTTTGCTCTCCAGGAGAATATTATATTTGTGAAGAAAATAATATTCATGTTGATAAATTGGTTATTTCTGGTGTTTATAAATCTTCTCAAGATATTGAACATATGCTCTTAAAAGGTGTAAAAACATTTACAATAGAATCTTTAACACAATTTGAATTACTTTGTGAACAATGCCAAAAACATCATCAAACAATAGATGTTTTATTAAGACTTACAAGTGGCAATCAATTTGGTATGTGTCAAAAAGAGGTCATTCAAATCATTCATAATCGAAAACAATATCCTTATTTACATATTTTAGGTATTCAATATTTTTCTGGAACGCAAAAAACAAGTGTCAAAAAATTATATAAGGAATGTCAAAAATTAGATGAGTTGATTTCTTATCTTAGCCAAGTTGAAAATTATAATGTAGAAGAATTAGAGTTTGGTGGTGGTTTCCCTGTTTCATATTTTGAAGATGGAAAAATTTTTGATGAAGAAACTTATCTTAATGAATTTTCTAAGTGTCTTAATGAAATGAACTATCAAGGAAAAATAATTTTAGAATTAGGGCGAAGTATTGTTGCAAGTTGTGGAAGTTATTTAACAAGTGTTGTTGATATGAAAGTTAATCATAATGGAAATTACGCTATATTAGATGGTGGAATGCATCATATGGCTTATTATGGACAAATGATGGCAATGAAACATCCTGTATATCATCTTTATCCTGAGCGTGAAAATAATAATCCCCAAACATGGAATTTGTGTGGAGCATTATGTACAATCAATGATTTGATTGTCAAACAATTACCAATAACCAATCTTAAAGTTGGTGATGTCTTTGTTTTTGAAAATACAGGTGCTTACTCTATGTGTGAAGGAATTTCATTATTTTTAAGCCGAGATTTACCAGCAGTTTATTTTTATAAAGATAACACTTATACAAAAGTGAGACAGCATATTCCAACATATCCAATAAATAGTATTGAAAGGAGGCGATAATATGGATACACTTATTGAAATTTTAGAAGATATTCAACCTGAAGTTGATTATGAAACATGTGAAGATTTAGTAGATGCACATCATTTAGATTCTTTAATGATTTTATCTTTGATTTCTGAAATTGAAGATGAATTTGATGTTTCTATTCCTACTGTTGAAATCATTCCTCAAAACTTTAATTCTGCAAAAAATCTTTGGGCATTAATCCAAAGATTACAGGAGGAAGATTAATATGCAGTATTGTGAACCGCTATATTTTTTAATATTCCTACCAATTGTTGTTTTGATATATCATTTCACCCCTCAAAAAAAGCGTTGGATTATTCTTCTCATCGCAAGTTATCTCTTCTTTATATCATTAAGTCGCTTTCTTATTATTTATTTATTCATAGCAACGATTTGGATATATGGATTGGGTAGAGTTATTGAAAAATTACAAATGGAAAGAAATGAAAAAATCAAACAATGTGAAAGAGCTGAAAAAAAGGCAATAAAAAAATTATATCAAGCTTATCAACGTCGATATCTTATATTAGGTGTTGTAGGTTTGATTGGATTATTAGTTATTTTAAAGTATTCTGATTTTATTGGAACAAATATCAACTCTCTTTTAGAAAACGTAAATACTTCCATACCTATCTATCGTTTTATGGTTCCTATTGGTATTTCTTTTTACACTTTACAAGGTGTTTCCTATCTTGTTGATATTTATCGTGAAAAGATTCAAGCAGATCATCATTTAGGAAGATTGGCACTGTATATGAGTTACTTCCCTCAACTTATGGAAGGTCCTATTTGTCGATATGAACAAACAGCAATGGCTCTTTTTGAAGGAAAAGATTTAACATCTATGAATATTCGTTTTGGGATGCAAAGAATTCTTTATGGGTTGATTAAAAAAATTGTGATTGCTGATCGTTTAAACCCATTCATTCGTCAAGTGTTTAAAGACTATCAACAATATGATGGTGGCATGATGGCTCTTGCTATGGTTTGTTATACTTGCCAACTTTATATGGAATTTTCTGGAACGATTGATGTTGTGCTTGGAAGTTCTCAAATTTTTGGAGTATCTTTACCTGAAAACTTTAAACAGCCATTCTTTTCAAAATCTATTTCTGACTTTTGGGCAAGATGGCATATAACACTTGGAACATGGTTTAAAGATTATATTTATTATCCAATGTCTTTATCAAAACCACTTAAAAAATTAACAAAATGGGGAAGAAAAAATATAGGACATTATTATGGTCCTTTATTATCAGGAACAATTGCTTTATTTTGTGTATGGTTTTGTAATGGAATATGGCATGGTGATGCATGGAATTATATTTTCTTTGGTATGTATCATTTTATCTTAATTTTCTCAGCCAATATGCTTGCTCCTATGATTTCAAAATTTTATGAAATCACACATATTTCTAAAGATTGGTTTTGGGTTAAAGTAATAAGAATATTAAAAACAGCTTTCCTTGTTTGTGTTGGTGAATTATTCTTTAGAGCACATGGATTAAAAGCTGGTTTAGAAATGTTTTCTAAGATGATAACAGATTTTACATTTACCTCTTTTAAAAACTTAACATTTTTAAATTTGGGTGTTGATAGTCGTGATTTTTTAATTGTTATGATAACATGTATTATTATCTTTATTGTGAGTTTATGTCGTGAAAAACAAATTCCTATCTGTTTATCTATTGAAACAAAACCACTTGTTATAAGATGGACGATTTGGTATGGTCTTATTTTTTATTTAATTATCTTTGGAGCATATGGTGTAGGATATATTCCTGTTGATCCTATATATGCTGGATTTTAGGAGGAGAACTATGTGTAAAATATTGAAAGGAATAACTTTTATCAGTATTTTTGTTGTGTTGTTAATGATAACTTCATATATTTTGTCTCCTAAAAACAATGATAGAGAAAGTGGAATGTTACAACCTACTGCATATGGTATTTTAACTGAAGACAAAAATACAATCGATACATTGATTATTGGAGATAGTGAATCATATAGTTCTATTTCTCCAATGCAATTATGGGATGAACAAGGCTATACATCTTATGTTTGTGGAACTCCTTCTCAACCACTTTATCAATCTTATGAGTTTTTAAAAACAACTTTAAAAACTCAAAAACCTAAGATTGTTATTTTAGAAGCAAATGCTCTTTATCGTAGACTAAAATTGAATAACTATGTATGTTATCAAGCTGAACAATTTATACCTGTATTAAAATATCATAATCGTTGGAAAACAATTGAACCACAAGATTTTTATGAACCTATTGAATATACATGGGAAAATGATATGAAAGGATTTCGTTATCAAACAGGTACAAAACCTTCAAAAGTTTATGATTATATGAAAAAGAAGAAGAAAGAAAAAAATATATCTCCCAAAAATTTATATTTTTTAAATAAAATACGTAAACTTTGTGAAGAAAATGATATTCAGTTTGTTTTAATGAGTGTTCCAAGTTCAAAAAACTGGAATCATGACAAACATAAAGGTGTTCAAAAATATGCAAATCAATATAACATTGAATACATAGACATGAATTTATTAAATGATGAAATTGGTATTGATTGGTTAAAAGATACTCGTGATCAAGGAGATCATGTCAATTATAATGGTGCATGTAAAGTCACTCATTATTTAGGAAATTATTTAAAAAAGAAAAACATTCTTACTAATCATAAAAATGATAAAAACTATGAAAATTGGAATGTTAGTCTACAAAAATACAAAACTAAAGTTCATAAAAAATAAAAGGAGTTACTACAAGTTAACTCCTATGACCGAGTTTTATACTCGGTTTTTATTTTGTTTCATCTATATAATCTTGAATATCCTTTTCAATAATATCATAACAAACACTACCTGTTTTTAATAATGCCTTATGAAAATCTAATGCATTAAATTTATTCCCTAATTCACTTTCAGCTTTCTTTCTTAATTCCATTATCTCTACATATCCTGCATAATAAGGAATAAAAGCTACTGGATTTGCTTGAATTTGTTGATAGAGTTCCTCACTTGCTGCAAGACCATTTTGCTTTAAAAAATCCATAGCTTCATCATGTGATAGTCCATCATAATGAATAGCAATATCAAATAAAGCAACAATACAATTAATATATATTGACTCATAATTATAATAATCCAATACATCTTGAGAAATCTCATCACTTAAATAATTAAGAACTTGTGTTTCTACATATGTTGCATATCCTTCAACAAAACCTAAATTTCCTTGTAATTTTAACCAATTGGATTCTTGAGAACGATAATAATGATCATATTGATACATATGTCCTGGTATTCCCTCGTGAGCAACTGTTTGAAATGTAGAAATAGACTTTGTATTTCCTGAAGAAGGAGAATCCTCATATTTATTTGCATTTACAAACATTTCTCTTGGTTGGGTACTATCCAATGCTGGTATATTAAAATAAGCAGCTATTCCTGGATTTGCTAAATCCTTACTTAAAGACTTTATATTATAATCAATATCTCCAAATGATGGGAAATCATTTTTAATACTTTCATTCAAATCTTTAAGGATACTTTTATAATCTGTATATTTTGTTTCCATCTTTCTTATATCTTCATATACAGTAGGATTATCCATTTGAATCTTCATCATCTTCATAAATGCTTCCTTAGCATAATTATTCAATAATTTTTTCATATCTTCTACTGAACGATCATTTCCCATTGCTTTCTTATAAAGAATTTCATAATATTCTTTACCATTTTTTAGTTTGGCTAATCCTTCTTTATTATTTTTTTGTGTTTTGAGTTCATTCAAAGTTTTTTTGATATTCTTCATAGCACCTAAATAACTCTCTACAAACACATCTTTCACTTGCTTTTGATAATCTTTTGTTTTTTGATCACTTAACTTCAATTCTTCAATATGAGTTAAAGCCTGTTTTAAAATGCTACTTTGATCTTTTAATTTTAAAATATTATCAACTCTATCAAGAACTTCTTCAAAATCAATACGCATCAAACCTTTATCTGCTTGTATTTTTGTATATTCTAAAATATCATTAATATAAGGTTTAAAACTTTTCATTAATTGAATATAATCTTTAACATCTTCTTCATTTCTCATTTTGAAGTCAGCAAAGAAACTTTCAAAACTATAATGAACACCTTTCATTGGTTCAAAATAATTATACATATATTCAAATTTCTCATCACTATATTCTTTTGCAACAGATAAGTCAAACGTCATTTGGTCATAAATATCCTGTTGCGTCTCATTTAATAAATCTCTATCAAACTGACTCAATTCCTTTTGAAATTCATCAATTTTTTCACGAATATCATCATAGTTTTCATCATTAAAGACTTCACCAAAATCAATATCAACATTTTCTTTTTCAAAACCATATTTTTCAGGATTTTCAAAATAAATATGATATGTTGAATAATCATCTTCAACTGATTCTTTTAAATCTTTTAAAACAAAACTATCAAACTCTTTTTGGACTTGACTTTGATTTGGAGAACATCCTACTAATGAGAATGTTAATGCTGTTATTAAAAATAAAGATATATATTTTTTCATCACATTTCCTCCTAAATATCTTTAACGTTTACTGCAAACTCCTCTAACCAATCAGATGTATAATCTTCTATCATTCCCATATCAGATAACCTTACAAATTCGCTATCCATAGGTAATTGCCCTAAAATATTTAATTCATATTTTTTAGCAACATCTTCAACATGGCTTTCACCAAAAACATAAATTTTTTTACCACAATCAGGGCAAGAAATATAACTCATATTTTCAACAATTCCTAAAATAGGAATATTCATTTGTTTAGCCATATTTACTGCTTTTGACACAATCATACTTACTAATTCCTGAGGGCTTGTTACAATAACAATCCCATCTAATGGCAATGATTGAAAAATAGTAAGAGGAACATCTCCAGTACCAGGAGGCATATCCACAAACATATAATCAACTTCACCCCAACGCACATCGCTCCAGAATTGTTTAATCATACCTGCTAATATAGGTCCTCTCCAAACAACTGGATCTTCTGCACTTTCTAATAATAAATTTGTTGACATAATTTTCATTCCATATTCAGTTTGGGCAGGAAAAATTTCTTCTCCATTAGAATAAATTTGTGTGCTTTCTACACCAAAAACCTTAGCAATGGATGGTCCAGTAATATCTCCATCTAATACTGCAACTTGATTACCTTCTCTTTGTTTGATACTTGCAAGCATTGACGTAATGGAAGATTTCCCAACTCCTCCTTTACCACTGACAACACCAATGACTTTTTTAATATGTGAATGTTTATTCACAGGTGCTAAAAAACTTCTTTCATCACATTCTTGTTGACATGATTCACAATCATGATTACATTCTTGACTCATTATGCTCACTCCATTCTTGTTTATACTTTAATAGTATACCATAAAGTATCTTACTCCACAAAAAAAAGAAACTCTTTCACAAAGTTTCTCATTTTTCTATAAACTAAATATTAAAAATAATTCCTATAAGATTTATGATTCAATGTATTCTTTCTTAAATGTAAAACCTCTACCATGTACTTCATTCACTTTACTTACAATCATAAATGCATGATCATCAATATTTAAAATCAAATCATTTAATTTTGGTAATTCACGATTAGAAACCACTGTCATAACAACAGGATATTCGTTTTTCATATAACCAGTAATAGACTTCAACATTGTTGTTCCTCTATCCAATTCTTGGATAATAGCATTATTTATTTTTTCATATTCCTTAGAAACAATCATCACTTCTGTCTGTGCCTTCCCAAAAACCAATACCTTATCCAACATCATTGTATAAGTAAATACCAAAACAATACCATATAAAACCATTTCTCTATCAGTGAAGAAAACTTGAGATAGTAAAATGATAAAATCAAAAGCATACATACTTATTGAAACAGGAATTCCTATTTTCTTATTTAAAACCAAAGGCGGTATATCCATACCTCCTGTAGAAGCATTACACTTAATAACCAAACCTATAGATGCCCCTATCATTACACCACCTAATAAAGCAGCAAGTAATGGATCAGTTGTCATTTGTGTATAACCTATACTTTTTTCAAAAACACCTAATATAAATGGATAATAAAATGTACTCATTAATGTTGTAATCGCAAACTTTTTCCCTAGAAAGAAAAAACCTACAATAAACATACATATATTAAAAAAAGAAACAAATGTTGTTATTGATATATCAAAAGCATAATTCATAGCTATTGCAATACCAGTAGAGCCTCCAGTTATAAGACCATTAGGAACAATAAACAAAGTAACAGCTAATGCATAAATTGTATTACCTAAAAGAATACCTATTATATTATTTATTATTTTTCTATTCATAAAACTCCTCCAAAACATTATCCATTATATCATGTCCATCAATTTTGAAAAGTGAAATAAGTAATTATTATCTAGAACTTTTTTATCCAACATCATTTCATTTTTTATAATTCATTGATTTATTTTTCTTGTAATATTTATTTGTATATTGTTTCAGCGCCACTAATACATTTTCTTTGCTTGTATAACTCCTTCTTTTAAATCTAAACTCATTAAAACTAAATTACTATCTCCATCTTTCATATCTTTTATTTGTTATAATTACATCATAATTTATGTATATTTAAAACAAACATCTTTTAACTAAAGATAATATGAATATTATTGTTAGTATCCATTTTTTTAAGCACTAGCTTTCTAAATATATCTATAATATAAAGGTTAAAAGCAGTTCGCCTCAAAATGCGAATCTGCTTTTATTATAAATAATTCAAAAATTTTCTATAGTTAAAATATCATACTTTTTATCTGTTTTTGGAATTATCCAATATTTTATCGAGGTATTATCGTGAATCAAATAATTAACATCTTTAGAATATTCTAATAAATACTCATCTCCAAATGTTATAAATTCAAAATTATAATTTAATATTTCAACTAATTCATCAAATATTTTTTTAGAAATCCGATTTTTAACATCTTTTTCAAAATGTATATCTAATCTATAAACATTATTTTTTTCAAATTGCATATTTGCTACTCTTTCTTTAGATAATTTTAAATTCAAATCAACTAAAACAGTCTTTTCATTCAAAACTTCTTTATTAAAAATGTTAATTTTTTGTTCATTTGTAAAGTACCAATCGTCAATTGTTTCTAAATCGTAAACTAAACTATCCTCCTTCAAATTTAATATTTTTGATACTAATCTAACAATTTGACTAAATTCTGGCATTGTATTAGAAAAAATTGTTATCTCATTAATGTCCATTAAGTAAAACTCCTTTTGCTTTAATAGATTTTGTAACTTGATGAGAAAACGTTTTTGTTATTCATCAAACAAATCTTTTATATCATATCCAGTAACATATAAAATATCTTTTTCAAACTTCTTATAATTAAATTTAGTGCCTCGTTTTTTCTTAACCATTAACCCTGCTTCCAAAATACATCTAACCATTAATTTTTTTCTCATTTCTACATTACCATCCATATATTTTAAGTAATCAATATGCTTGAATACATATACTTTCTTTATTAATTTAGGATATGACACTTCTTCTTCCCACAATCCTTGATCTAATATCTCTTGAGGAGCTACAACTGGATTAAGATCAAATTGTTCAACCATATTACCATAACTTTGTTTATCTAAATATATAGATATACTCTTACACATATCTAAAATCTCTTTGTCAGTTTCGTATAACTGTTGATAATAACATATTCCTTTGACTTCAAAAAACATAAATCCTCCTTTTACCAGTCACTTTTATTAAGTGGTGGTCTTTGTCCATATTTATTTTTATAAGCATTTATTTGATCATGTTGCCATTGATGTATTTCTGCTTTGCTGCCAGATACTAAAATTTCCATTTTTGCATTGTATGAATCTAATTCGGTTTGTGTATAACGTGTCTCTGGAGATATTGATTCTCCATACTTCAAAATTTTTCCTGTTTTTTTATCAACCAATCTATAACCACAGTTTACACCTTTATAACCCAAAGAATTTCCATAAATTTTATCTGTTGTTTTTTTAGGAGCTTCAACAATAATTTTTTATATTTCATCTTTTGATGCGAATTGTCCATTGGGTCTACACCATGTACCATCTTTAGCAATAAAATATCCTTTTTCTTTTAGATTGTTATAATTATTCCATTATCCACTATAGCAAGACTTTCATCTGTATCCAGCAACCAATATAAAATATTTTCATTTTCAATATCTTCTCACCTTAAAACACGCCTTAATCTTCTGCCAAAATTATTACATTATCAAATTTAGATATAAAATTATTAATATATTTTTCGTTTTTTAACATCAAATAAAAGAAACTTGAATCTTGAGCCACAATCTCAATTTCACTCAAAGGATGTTGAAAGAAAATATTTTTGTTTTCCATGTCAATATGTGATATAGGAATTTCATATGATAATATATCTGCAATATCTATATCTTTATCAAATGCTATGACTGTTCCCCATATAAATTGAGTATCATTATTAACAAAATAATTAAACAATTCATCATTCGTCAAAAATACATAATCATTCATTCGATTATATAGATATTCATTTGCATAATATGGACATTCATAATCACAAACTAACCAATTATACTCCTGATCTAGTTCTATTCCTTCAAATATCATATCTAAGTGTGTATAAATATATCCTCCTCCTTCTACAATCATTTTAATCATTTGAATTTCCTCCATTCTAAATAATCTACACGTTTAAGTCTATCCTTATTATCATAATACCAATAATGTTCATGTGGAAAAGTATGTTTTGCTTCATTAGTATGATAAAAGTCAATATCTTTTATCACATTCTCATTCTGATCATAGTATCTTCTTTGCCAAAGTTTACCTTTAACATATAAATCTTTGCTAGAATTTGGTGTAGCTTTAACTAGTAATAATAAATATCATTATCCTATCTACGTATTTATCATTCTACTTTTTATCTATCTTCCAATGAAAGATTTCTTTAAAATCTTCAAAACAGGCTTCACATATCCAATAATAGTAATCTGTTGTACAATAGGCTCTTTGATTTTCTGAATAAAATTTTTGCATACAAAATGCGCAATGATCATGATCATGTTCTTCTTTTTTATTGTAATTAATATGGTATAAACGTTTATTTTTTAAATATGCTTCTTGATTCATCAATCTCCAATCACTCACAATACTCATTTTAGTTTCCTCCATTTTTTGGTATCTTTGCCCTATTTGGTATTAATCTATACTCTACACCAGAAGAATCAGTATAATCCCAATATGAACCAATAGGTTTTGGAAGAGTTAAATCTAGATGTAACATCTCTTTTGCAGATGGAGTATTTCCTAGATATTTAATCAATTGATTATTTGAATTAGTAGATATAATATATCGTTGAGAAACAACATAACCATCTTTATTCAGATTATACTTATACTCAATATTAGTGATTCTATCATTCGTTATTTTTTATAAATTAATTTACTCTTCACACTCATTCAATAAAATACCATATTGATCTGTCAATTTTAAACATATCCTTGTATCATATTTTACAAAAGCATCCCATTCGTATATTTTATTATTTATTTCTAAATATGTTATAATATCTTCATATTTACAATCAAATTTTATAACTTTTAATACTGGATTTCTTTTAATAGATACAAATATTTTATCTATCTCTTCATCACAATTTGAATATGCAATAATATTTCTTAAATCATAATTTGATAATACTTTTTGTTTCGATGTAGAATACCATAATTTTATTAAATCTTCATTAGTTGCTTTTGATATATTTATTAATTCTGCATCACGAAGATTTATCTTCATCAATTTTAAAAATTCGTCTTCTGTAAAAACAAGAGGTATATATGATGAGTTCTCTATAATTGCATTAAGAGGTATAGCTAATATAAAATGATTTGATTTTCTTAAATTTAAAGTAACATACCTTTTTTCTCCAAAATTAATATGTAATTGACTATTTTCAATTTCATCATCTTTAAAAACAAACACTAACCCTTGATGTATCATTTTTTTATTCATATATAATTCGCACCAATCATTATAAGGACCAGTCACTTTATATTGAAACCCCATTTTAATCACGTATACTCAATTTAGGTCACTAAGTTGAGTATTTTCTCCTTTCTGACCT
>CAJUJC010000053.1 GCA_910586805.1 uncultured Erysipelotrichales bacterium
GACTGTAACTCAGTTCCTTTCGGTTCGGTGGTTCGAATCCGCCCCTCCCCACCATCTTTATGACCCGCTAGCTCAGTCGGTAGAGCATCTGACTTTTAATCAGAGGGTCAGGCGTTCGAGTCGCCTGCGGGTCACCATTTATAACTTCATATGCCCAGGTGGCGAAATTGGTAGACGCACAGGACTTAAAATCCTGCGGACCTTAAAATCCGTGCCGGTTCGACTCCGGCCCTGGGCACCATTCTTTGCGGGTGTAGTTCAATGGTAGAACTTCAGCCTTCCAAGCTGACTACGTGGGTTCGATTCCCATCACCCGCTCCAATAAAACGCTTGAATAGCTCAGTCGGTAGAGCAATCGGCTGTTAACCGATCGGTCGTAGGTTCGAGTCCTACTTCAAGCGCCATGGCCTGTTGGAGAAACGGTTAACTCACATGCCTTTCACGCATGCATTCACGGGTTCGAATCCCGTACAGGTCACCATTTAAAAGCAAAAGCAACTTTAAAGTTGCTTTTTTATTTTATATAAACTTATTAATAAAAAGTACCTAGACTCTATTGTCTAGGTATAATATTATTTCAAATAATTTTATACTGCTTTTTTCATATACTGCTTCTAAACCACCTCTTTTAACATATGAATTAGCATTGCATCCTTCATCTATATGCTTTTCTAAATCTTCTACATCGCCCCTTTGAATACCGACAATAACAATAATTACTGTCATTCTTATAATTATACATTTCTTTTAACAATGACAATTTACATACAATTAGCATTTTATTTTCATAAACATGCAAATATTTATTACAACCAATTCTTTACTTCTTTCACTTTCAACTATTATATTAAAAAATAGAGTTTCTTTCATTTTTTAAGTATTTTTTACCTAACACATCCAAATTCTAAACAAGCAAAAAGCAAGAACATTATTCTTGCTGCTGCTACTCTCCCCCAATAAGCGTCAATTGACCATTGACATAACAACAAACTGTTATATAGTCATCATGTATATATAGAGTTTGATCTTTTTTTGTTGATGCTAAAATAATATAACCTTTCTCTAAATCACCTGTATGAAATTTATATATATTATCATCTAATTTTTTTAAATCTCCTACAGTCGATTTTGATCCATTATCAGCATAATAATATTTTTCTTCTTTTAAATCTAAGGACAATGTAGATTTATTATTATCTTCAAATATAAATGTAATATAGTCTCCATATTTAATAGTATTATCATTCGAATTTAGACTGTAACCTATAGAAATACCCAAAATAAAACTAATCAAACAAATTAAAATTATAATAATTTTTGATTTCTTTATTTTCATAATTTATCACCTCTATTTAAATAATATCAAATCATTATGTAAAACTTATGGATTTTTTTATTTTTGAGAATTTAGCTTGTTTATCAAATTTATAATGTATAATAAAATTAAAGGAGGAATAAGTTATGAAACTTAAAAAATTATTTCTAAGTATTTCTTTATTATCTTTATGTTTATTTCCTATCAATGTAGAAGCCACTAATGACGAAGGAACTATTAGACGTTTGTCCATAGAAGAAGTAACAAAATTGGAAAAGGAAGATTTAGAAAGAGCGAAATCACAAAGTGTACAACCATATATGGATGAAATCGTAGAAAATTGGGTACCTAGTGGTAGTGCAACAACTAGTTGGGGACCTTATAAAGCAGCTTTTTCTCAAGATTCTCAAGGTCATGTATTATCTACAAAAGGTAGTGGATATTATTGGGCTGATTCTAGTAAAATATCAGGTACTTGGTCTGCAAGCGTTGGTTTTTCTGTGAAAGTAGTAAGTGTTTCAATTGGTTATCAACCAGGAACAAAAACATCAGAAAGTGGTGGAACAATTGAAATATGTCCTGATAACTTAATCGGAAAAAAGACTAAACTATTCTGTAGAAGACAATATAAAGTTAATAGATATTCGGTATATCGAAAAAACAAATATGATTCAGGAGACGGAACATTTGTAAGATACGAATATGTTCCATCAAGAATAGCCTCTCAAACTAAAGTAGCAGCATACAATGCTTATTAATGAAAAATAATATTCAAATATCATTTAACACAATATAAATTTATTTGTAAATATCATAACTGCATCTAAAAGACACAGTATAATCTTGCCCTATAAGGACATTCTGTTACACCATGTTTCACTCATTGAAGCACGACTGCCACAACGCCTTTACCAGACTGCACTTAAAGGGCTTTTCTTTTTCACCTCCTTTTACTTGCTCATTTGTAAATGGGGCTATAAATTCCTTTAAACTCAATTTGATCATACAGTTTATCTTCCTGCAATTGATTTTGTATATATTTCTTGATTACTTTCTCATTCTTTCCTACTATATCCCTTCGCTTAAAAGTATTGACTTCCATACTTATACTTTAAGTTTGCACATCTATCAAATATCCCATAAATGATGATACACTTAGTTTTGGTGATATCATTATTGACACATAAATATGATCTTCCATCAAATGTCCCTCTATTATTTCTCCACCCCGCATTACAAATGGTTTTTTATTTCGCATACTTTGTATGCTCAACTGATTTAAGTCTATTTATTCAAACTTTGTTTGAACGTAAAAAGGGAAGTAACTTATTCAGTTACTCCCCCCTTTGCTCTTGACATAGAGCCTATATTGTGTGTAATGCACTCTAAATTTTAATTCAGGAATGAGATTCTTCTCATTTATTGTTGTACAGGTTTATTCATATCTGTTAATATTGCAAGAATTGTAAGAATATGTCCTAATTTAATATCAGAAATATAACGCATTGTTTCTTTAAAATCAAAATTATTTTGGAAATATGTCTGATTTCTAAAAACCAAGAATGATCTAATTTCTTGATTTAAAATCTCATTTAAAATATCTCTATACGTTCCTGTAATATTTCCTTCTGGAATAATTGGATCAAAATTACTTCCAAATTCTTGTCTATAAAAATAATTTAAATAATTCGCATTTTGTGTTGCTTCTTGAGAAAACTGTAATAATGTATTTCTCTCAACATCTCTTGTTGCCATAGCTGCCGCTTTTCGATACAACTGAGCTAATAGCGTTTCTGTATAAATATAACCTTCTAATTCTTCTCTATTCATGTTTCCACCTCTATATATGATATGTATCATACATAAAAATGTGAAAATTATTGAATGAAATCTTTAATAACTTCGCTTGCCATCAATAGACCTGCGCTTGCTGGTACAAAAGCATTGCTTCCAGGTGTCACTTTCCTTCCTTCTTGCATCACTTTTATAGGTAATTCTTTTGAATAAATGACTTTTAAATGTTTAACTTGTCTTTTCTTCAATTCTCTACGCATAACTTTCGCAACAGGACAGACAGATGTTTTATAAATATCACTAACTTCCAGCATTGCTGGATTCATTTTATTTCCTGTTCCCATTGAACTAATGAGTGAAATATGATTCCTTTCACAACGCACTGCCAATTCTATTTTAGAGGTCATCGTATCTATTGCATCTATCACATAATCATATTCTTTAAGATGAATTTCATCAGCATTTTCAGGCAAGTAAAACATTTCTATGCTGTTAACATGACAATTAGGATTAATAGACATAATCCTTTCTTTCATAACTTCTACCTTTTTTCTACCTACTGTTTCTTGTGTAGCTATAATTTGTCTATTTAAATTACTTAATGATACTTTATCATTATCCACAATTGTTATATGTTCAATGCCACTTCTTACCAATGCCTCAACAACATATCCTCCAACACCACCAACACCAAAAATAATGACTTTTTTATTTTTTAAACATTGAATCTGTTCTTCACCTATTAACATCTCTAACCTTGAAAACATACTACTCTCCTTTGTTGTTATATGTGTCTAAAAAATGATGTTTCCCATCCTTATCCCCATAAGCAATAATAGTTGCAAGATTAACATTTTCAACACTCTTAAAAACATTCTTTTTTACATTAGGATTCATTGTTTCTAAATATTTCAACAAATTCTTCATTTCTTCTCTTTTTGATGTGTGAGATATTTCACCTAATTCTTCCATTTCTTCAGTAAAACGGCATGCACACTGTATAAAAGTTAAATGATTATATTTACACCAATGAATAATATCTTTTTCTTCAATTAAATACATCGGTCTTATAAGTTCCATTCCCTCAAAATTTGTACTATGTAATTTTGGCATCATCGTTTGAATTTGGGATCCATAAAACATCCCCATCAATATCGTTTCAATCACATCATCGTAGTGATGTCCTAATGCTATTTTATTACATCCCAATTCTTTAGCCTTCGCATACAAAAAACCTCTTCGCATTCTTGCACATAAATAACAAGGAGATTTTTCTATTCCTGCAACAACTTGAAAAATATCTGATTCAAAAAATTGAACTGGTATTCCTAAAATCTTTGCATTTTCTTCTATCTTTTTTCTATTTCTTTCATTATAACCAGGATCCATTGATAAAAAAGTTAACTCAAAATCAAACTTTCCATGTCTTTTAATTTCTTGCAATAACTTTGCAAGTAACATTGAATCCTTTCCTCCTGATATACAAACTGCAATATGATCACCTGGTTGAATCATATCATACTCTTGAATTCCTTTTACAAACTTTCTCCATATATTTTTTCTAAATTTCTTTATTATACTTTGTTCAATTTCCTTTACTCTATCCATTGTTCTCTCCTCGATTGTTTATTTTACATGAAGCTATAAATAAAAACAACAATTTATATGAAAATACATAAGATGTTAAGTTAAAAAAAGATGCTGATTTTCATATCAACACCTTCTATTATTTGTTATTCTTTACCATTCCAACAATATGTACAAAGTTTGCAAGAATCTAATTTAATAGATTCAAGCATATCATCTAATCTATGATAGCGAAGTGTAGTGAATTTTAATCTTCTACAAATTTCATCTAGCATTGCTTTATATCTTGCACTATCTGGATTTGCATATTCTTGTAAAATTTCATCAGTGACATGATCCTCTTCCAAATCTTTAATAACACGTCTTGTAATCAAATCTAAATCAGAAGTTGAACGTGAGAAATTTAAATATTTACAACTAAACATAATAGGTGGACAAGCTGGTCTAACATGAACTTCTTTTGCACCTGATTGATATAGGAATTCTGTTGTTTCTCTTAATTGAGTTCCTCTCACAATAGAATCATCAATCAACAATAAACTCTTACCATTAATTAACTCTTGCACAGGAATTAACTTCATCTTTGCAATTAAATTTCTTTGTCCTTGACTTTGAGGCATAAACGAACGTGGCCAAGTTGGTGTATATTTAATAAATGGTCTTGAATATGGAATCCCTGACTCATTTGCATATCCAATCGCATGAGCCAAACCAGAATCAGGCACACCAGCAATACTATCTGGATGTATTGAATCTCCATCACGTTTTGCAAGCATTTTACCACATTCATATCTCATACTCTCTACATTAACACCTTCATATGTTGAAGTTGGATAGCCATAATAAACCCATAAGAATGAACATAACTTCATTTCTTCATTCGGTTTCACTTTTTGAGAATATCCATGAGGATATATAAAACCAATTTCTCCAGATCCTAAATCTTTATAATGATGATAACCTAAATTCAAGAAAGCAGAACTTTCAAAAGTCACACAATATGCATCATCTTTTCTTCCAATAATAACTGGTGTTCTTCCTAATTTATCTCTTGCACAATAAATTCCCTCATTTGTCATAATCAAAATACTCATTGAACCTTTGATTAACTTTTGAGCATGTTGAATACCATCAACAATTGATTCTTTTTGATTAATCAAAGCTGCAACCATTTCAGTAGGATTAACTTCTCCTCCACTCATTTCCAAGAAATGTGTTTTTCCTTGTTGAAAACAAAGAGTTCTTAACTCATCCAAATTATTAATTCTTCCTACTGTTGAAATCGCATAAGAACCTAAATGTGAATTAACTAATAATGGTTGAGGTTCACTATCGGAAATACACCCAATTCCAATATTCCCTTCAAACTCCTCAACATCTCTTTCAAACTTTGTTCTAAAAGGGGAATTTTCAATATTATGTATAGAACGATTAAATCCCTGCTTACCATAAACTGCCATACCACCTCGTCTGGTCCCTAAATGAGAATGGTAATCTGTTCCAAAAAACAAATCCATTACACAATCTTTTTGAGATGCCACACCAAAAAAACCACTCATATTTTATATCTCCTTTATCATCATTTTTTCATCATCATTTTAGTTGATTTTACCAAAAAAGTCTATAACTTATCTAAAAAAGCCCTTTGGTAAGGGCTTACTTTCTTAATAATCTTTTTTTTCTTGTCTTTTCTTCTAATATTTTTAAAAATTCTTGTTTTTTAACAGGAGATATTAAAACTTCTCTATTTCCATTTCTACCTTTTGGTGCTTTAAACACAATACTGATTCTATCCATTGACAAACCCACTGATGCTAATGGATTTTTGTTTCTTTAAATTCAACAACATCTCTATAAGGAATTGTTGCTTGACTAAAAATACCACACTTTATTTCCAAATCATCATCATGAAACTGATACCATGTTCCAAATGTCAAATTCAAAAACAACAAATCAGATCCAATAATTGTAACAGCTCCTATCCACCATTCCCAATTATTCGTATCAACACTCCTACATATCCCATATGTTAACCATAACATGAAGGCAATACACATCATCCATAACACGCCTATTTTAGAACGATATTTCATTTTCCTACCTCCTATACTTTCCAAAAGCTTTTTCCTGATCCAGTTTCACTTCTTTAAAAAAGAACACTAACCATACAAGCATTGCAATATAAACACACTGCTCATCAATAAACATACACACTAATGTACCTATTCCCATGATTAATGCCCATATAAGAAACATGTTTCTATGATCTCTACTCAATCTTTTTGTATCAAATTTTAATCTTTCTTCTTTACTATAACTATTAAACCCACTCACAAGCACCGCTGCTTTTTCTTGTAGTATCGTAAATACAATAGCCATTATTAAAAATATAATACCTAAACTTAAACACATCATAGTTCCTATACCCATAATCATATCTCCTATAAATACATTATATACTTCTTAATAATAACAGTAAATAAAAATGAGTTCTATGACTCATTCTTAAAAATAATTATCTATTCCATTTGCAATCCCTTTAACCATTTTATTTTGAAAGGATGAATCTGTTAATTTCTTATCTTCTTCTTTATTAGAAAGAAAACCTAGTTCAATATAGATAGAAGGAATACGACTCCAATTTAAACCAGTCAAATCATTTCTATAAGATACACCTTTGTTTTTAATACCTGTTTCCTGACAGTAAGCATTAATAACACTTTTTGCTAAAGATGAAGAAGCATTATATAAGCCTGAACAATATGGATTATTTTTTGCAATAGTGATAGTGTGGGCTCCTGTTGCACTCGATGGTCCACCATCACAATGAATATGAATCACTGCTCCTGCATTTGCATTATTGCCAATTTTTGCACGTTGTTGATTTGATAAACTCACATTTTGACTTGTTCTTGTCATCACAACACTATATCCTCTTGATTGTAATTCCTTTCTTAATTTTAAGGCTACTTCCAAATTGACTTGAGATTCTTTTTTCTTAGAAAAAACGCCTATTGTTCCACTTGATACTTTTGCCTTCATAGTTGAAGACCCTGGTCCTATTGCCTCTTTAGATGACATCCCTTTTCCTTGATGTCCTGCATCAATAACAATAACTTTATTTTTAGTCGTTGAAATTGGTTTATTAGGTTGAGAAGGAGTTGCACTTAATGGTTTTTCAACTGGTTTTGATGAAGTATCAACGATTTTTTCATTCACTTTTATTTCTAAAATTTTTTCATTTTTGTTTCCATTTATATCTACTGCTGTAAATATGACTTTGTAATTTCCTGCCTTTTTTGTATTCACTTCATCAATATATGTATAATACCCTTTATCATCATTCTTTGGATTTTCTTTATATACCAATTCTCCATCAATAGGATCTTTCATTGATTTGATATATGACTTTGCATTAAATTTCTCTTCAAATGCTAATGTATCTTTATCTTTTGTAAGTGTGATGATAGGTTTTTTTGTATCTTTCACTTCTATAACATGCTCAAATTTTCTTGTTATATCTTCCTTTGTAACCTCAAATATTAAAGTTTGTTGCCCTAATGTCTTTGTATCTATTTCAGGTTTAACAACATCTCCTGATACTGAAGCAATCAAATCGTTTGCATCAATCTCATCACCATATTCCAATATTTTCATATCTTTAAATTCAATTGTAATTGAATCATATAATTCCTGTTTCTTTTCTTCTTGATAATAGACATAGCCACCTATGATTCCTGAAATAATCAATACTACACATATAACAATCATCAAAATTCTCTTTTTACTCATGAAAATCCCTCCCAATGCTTATATTATAATGTAAAATACATTTATATACAATTTTTTAATAATCTTATTGTTTTAGTAGTTAAAAATTTTGAAATATATTATAATATAAAAATAACAAGGAGGAAGTTATATGCCTGCTGCTTATGCACATACTTTATTTGGAAATAAAGTTTTAGAAAAATTAAATCCCGATATCCAAAAAATAATCAAAGGAAATATTGATTTATATTATATAGGTTTATTTGGTCCTGATATTCTTTTCTATTATAAACCTTTATCTAAAAATGATATAAGTTCACTAGGCTATGCTATTCACCAACAAGATGCCTATGATTTGTTTATGCATATGAAAAAAGTGATTAGAACATCACCAAATAAAGAAGCTTCTCTTTCTTATGTATGTGGTTTTATTAATCATTTTATTTTAGATAGTGAATGCCATGGTTTTATTGGTAAAATGGAAAAAGAATTAAAGCTTAGTCATGCAACAATAGAAGCAGATTTCGAAAGACAGTTAATGCAAAATGAAAGTATTCATGCAAGTTCGAAACATTTATTAGAACATATTCACTATCAAAAATATATGGCAGAACTTATTGCACCAGTATTTCAATTATCTCCTCAAGATATTCATAAAAGCATTAAAGGACAACAATTCTTTTTAGAACTTTTAAGATGTCCTGGGAACGTAAAGAAAAATATTTTATCAATAGGTATGAAATGTATTCATGTTTATGATTCTATGTTTGGTTTAATTGTACAAGATCAACCACATCCACAGTGTATTGATTCAACACATACATTGGTTACATATTTAGACCAATCTGTTAACCTTGCTGTTAAACACATTCACGAATATATAAATCACTTAGATAATGATGAATTATCAAATAGATTCCATTATAATTTTGAATAGGAGAAAATTATGAACAAATTAACGAAATTAGAAAAGTTTTGGATATTGTATGATGTTGGGAATTCTGCATTTATCCTATTAGTAGCAACTATTATCCCTATTTATTTTAATCATTTAGCATCACTTGCTCATTTATCAGAAGTCGATTATTTGGCTTATTGGGGATACGCTGCTTCATTTACAACTGCAATTGTAGCTATTATTGGTCCAATCTTAGGAACGATTGTTGATACAAAAGGTTTTAAAAAACCAATATTTACTTTGAGTATGATTATAGGAGTTTTAAGCTTAGCCGCTTTATCTATTCCTAAAAGTTGGATTGTTTTTTTAGCTATTTTTGTCATTGCAAAAATTGGTTATAGTACAAGTTTGATTTTTTATGACTCTATGTTATTGGATGTAACAACTTCTGAAAAAATGGATACTGTATCATCACATGGTTATGCCTGGGGCTATTTAGGAAGCTGTATTCCTTTTATTATAAGTTTAGTCTTTGTATTATTTTATGATAGTATTGGTTTATCTTTTGAAATTGGAATGGCCTTAGCCTTTGGAATTAATGCAGCATGGTGGTTTTTCATGACCATTCCTTTGCTTAAAAACTATCAACAAATTTATTATATTGAAAAACCTCAACATCCTATTAAAGAAAGTTTTTTAAGACTTGGTCAAACCTTAAAAGAAATTTCTAAGGAAAGAAAAGTGTTTTTATTCTTAATTTCTTTCTTTTTCTATATTGATGGGGTCTATACAATTATTGATATGGCTACTGCTTACGGAAGTGCATTAGGATTAAATACTGAAGGTTTATTGATTGCATTATTAGTGACTCAACTTGTTGCTTTTCCATTTGCAATATTCTTTTCAATATTATCCAAAAAATATAAGACTGAAAGTTTGATACATATTTGTATTATTGCATATACATGTATTGCAATATTTGCAATACAGTTAGATAAACAATGGGAATTTTGGTTGTTAGCTATTTGTGTTGGAATGTTTCAAGGTGCTATCCAAGCTTTATCAAGATCATATTTTGCTAAAATTATTCCTCCTCAAAAATCAGGAGAATACTTTGGATTATTTGATATTTGTGGTAAGGGAGCTTCTTTTATGGGAACAACTCTTGTTGGAGTGATTACTCAAATAACAGGGCATATGAATTTTGGTGTGGCAGTTATAAGTGTTTTATTTGTTATTGGTTATTTTTTATTTAGAAAAGCATCAAGAATTGAAAATGATAAAGATTGAGATTCAGTCTTTCTTTTTTATATGTCTTATCAAAATTTTGACTTATTTTCATACAAAAAAAGATAGATCATTCTATCCTAAATCTTTAACAACTCTTTTTAAATCTTCTCTAATAGATAATTGTTGTGGGCACATTTTTTCACAAGCACCACATTCTTTACAATGACTTGCTTTTGCTGATTCGTCCATGTTTTGATATTTTCCTTTGAATAGAGCTTCATCACCATAAATAAAACAATTATTCCAATATTTAAAGTTATTTGGAATATGAACTCCAAAAGGACATGGCATACAATATGCACAACCTGTACAACCATTTTGAGTGCGAGAGTGTAAAGTATCAGCAACCTTTTGTACAATATCTAATTCTTCTTGTGATAAGTTTTGATAATTTATAAAAGTTTCTAAATTATCTTGAACTTGTTCTAATGTAGACATCCCACTTAAAATAACTTTGATTCCTGGTAATGTTCCAACATAACGAAGAGCCCATGATGCAAGTGTTGCTTTTTCATTATAATCTTTAAACATTTTTGTAACATCTTCAGGAAGACTTGCTAAACTCCCACCTTTGATTGGCTCCATAACAACAATAGGAACACCTAATTGATAAGCCAAGTTAACTCCCTTTTGCCCTGCTTGTATTCCCATATCCATATAATTTAATTGTAATTGACAAAAGTCCCAATGATGATATTTAATAATTTCTTCAAAAACATTGTATTCATCATGAAAACTAAATCCAAGATATTTAATCTTCCCTTGTTGACGAAGTTCTTCACACATATCAATAATGTTATAATCTAAAACTTTTTTCCATTTTTCAGCATCTAAGGCATGTAATAAATAAAAGTCAATATAATCAACATCTAATCTTTTCAATTGATTTTCAAACATTTCTCTAGCTTCTTCTTGAGAATTGACTTGCCATATTGGTAACTTTGTTGCCAATGTAAAAGAATGGCGATCATATTTCTTCAATACTCTTCCTACAAAAGGTTCACTATCTCCATTATGATATGGATAAGCAGTATCAATATAAGTCACACCTTTTTCAATTGCTAAATCAATCATCTTTTCTGCTTCTTTTTCATCAATGTTTCCTTCTTCATTCATAGGAAATCTCATACATCCAAATCCTAATAATGAAGATTCTACACCAAGCTTTTCAAACTTTCTCTTTTCCATATTTCCTCCTATTTATAGCCCTTTAATCTCATTTTCAACATTTGAAGTGGCATATAGATATGTAAACATATCACTTTGAAATAAGACATATGTTGTGGTTTTGAACATGCTACCATTTGAAAATTCAAATGAAATTTTTTAGCATAATATTTTGCTTTAATCACATGCCAACTATTTGTAATAACATAACATGTTTTTAAATGATATTGTTTCATCAATTCATCAGCATACATCATATTATGATAGGTACTTTGTGCTTGGTTTTCAACTATAATTTTTTCTTTAGGAACTCCTCTCTTTACAGCATACTCTTTCATAACTTCAGCCTCGCAATATTGATTATAAACAGCACCTCCACTGACAATTATATAACCAACACCCTGTTGTTTATATAACTCTACTGCTTTATCAATACGGCTTTGAAGTATATATGAAATTGTTCCATCATCATTTGCTGGATAGCCACACACAATTGCGCAATCTAACATACCATTTCCTCCAAAAAATCATACAAATTTATACATAATTAATGAAAAACGCATTTCCAAAAAATTTCTCATTTATATAATATTATCGTTATTAAAAATTGCGTCAATAAAACTATGTTTATTTAATCAACTCCAATATGTCTATTGGTTTTTTTAACTCAATATCAGCATCAATACCTTCACTACTCACACTTCCCCATTTTGCATACGCAAAATCAATACCAGCATTTATGCAAACTTGATAATCCGATAAAACATCTCCTATATAAATAACATCTTCTTTATTTAATCCTAATTTATCTATACATAGGTTAATAGGTTCAGGATCTGGTTTATGTTTATCTGTATCATCTGCTAAGACTTCGACTTCTATATATTGATCAAAACCTCTTGATACAAAATCAATTTCATATTATTTTCTTAATTTTGCACTCACAACTGCTTGTCTAATTCCTTCTTGATGAATTGTTTTTAAAACAGTTTCTACACCTTCATAAGGAGTTGCTCCATCTTTATATTCATTGACATATTGGACCCATCTTGCATATGTCTTATCCTTATCTTGTACATTTAATTCTTCCATGACCTTCATACCAGGATATGGCGCAAATTTTAAAACGTCTTCATAAGTCCAATCTTCATTCAATTCTTCTTTAATAATTTTTTGTAATGGAATCATATTCATTTTTAAAGTATCCAATAATGTCCCATCAATATCGTAAATAATTGCTTTGTATTTTCCCATAATAATCTCCTCTTTATCTATCATAACACAGAAAAGAAAAAGAGAAAAATAAATTTCTCTAATTTAATGGACCTTCATCATTTCTATCATTAAAATCCTTAACTGCCTGATTTAAAACATCACTTATAAAGTCAGTAAATTCTTCTTTTTCATCAGAATCATCGAATTTTACAGGCATATTAACAATCCCAACTTGAACATTTTGATGTTTACTAAGGAATTTTTCCATTTCATCATCATACTTTTTCATAGAAGACATTACACGTATTGTATTGCAATATGCCATAGCAGCATAAGCAATATATTCCTCAATTGTTTCCATTTCAATACCTAATTCTTCTATATGTTCCCTTTCTTCACTTAATACCTTTACTTCTTCTTCGGAAAAAGAAATTTTAAACTCTTTCATCATATATACCTCCATTACTATTATTTAATTCCAAATTCTTTTTCAAAA
>CAJUJC010000054.1 GCA_910586805.1 uncultured Erysipelotrichales bacterium
TAAATAATCCACCAAATCCATGAGGGAAATACTTTTGACATAATTGATAAGATGGATGATCTTTTAACTCAGCATAAGAAACCCATTGCACATCATCACATTCATTTAAAAATTTCGCAACTGCTCTCGAATTTTCAACATGTTTTTTCATTCTTAATGATAAAGTTTCTAAACCGATAAGAGTCATATATGCGTTAAATGGAGACATACATCCACCTAAATCTCGTAATGTCTTAGCAATAAGTTTTGTACATAAAGCAGCTTCTTTTAAATCTGCATAAACAATGTCATGATATGCTTTATCAGGATTTGTAAATAATGGATAACGTCCATTTGTCCAATCAAAATGTCCTCCATCTACAATAACGCCCCCCATAACATGCCCATGTCCAGCAATATATTTTGTTGTAGAATAAACAACAACATCTGCACCATGATCAAGAGGTCTAAATAAAGCAGGTGTTGGTGTTGTATTATCAACAACATATAAAATACCATATTTATGCGCTAAATCAGCCACTGCTTCAAAATCAAACATATCTCCATTAGGGTTTCCAACTGATTCGAAAAATAAAATTTTTGTTTTTTCATTAATCACGCTTTCAATTTCTTCTAAATTTCTAGGATCAACAAAATGAGACTTAAACCCCATACCTTCCATTGTTCCTGATAATGAACCAATTGTTCCTCCATATAAATTATTAGCTGCGACAATTTCATCACCACTTTGACAAACTGTCATAATTAATCCCATAACAGCAGCAGTTCCAGAAGCAAATGCAACTGCTCCACTTCCACCATCTAAAGCTGCCATTCTATTTTGTAAAACATCAATTGTAGGGTTAGATAATCTTGAATAAAAATATCCACCTTCTTCTAATGCAAAAATATTTCTAGCTTGAGCTGCATCATCAAAAGTATATGCATTAGTAAGCGATAATGGAACTCCAATTGCCTTTGTTACAGGATCAACTTTTTGTCCTGCATGTATAGTTAGTGTATCAAACTTATATTGTTTTGACATATTTAAATCCTCCTTAGTTTCAAACATTTTAACACATTTTTATTATAAAAAAAAGAGTTCCACAAAACTCTTCAATAATAATGTCTACAAATATTAACCATGTCTTCTATATAAGTTCTTCCTCCTGAAACAACATCATCTTGTAAAAGTAGCTTAGATCGTATTCCCTTTTTACATGAATAAGTTTCTCTCATTAATGGAAGGTCCTGTTTTTGACATAGTTTGATAATTTTATCCATTTGTTTGTTATTCAAACAAAACATATTAAACAAAGCAACATTTTTTATATTCTTTCTAGAAAGTTGACATATAAATTCTTCAAGTTCTTTATCTTTCAAAGTAAAAAACTCCTCAAATCCTATCACTAACAAATCAACAGACTCATTAAAATCAAAATCATTTAATGGTCTAGCATATGTTCTTACATATCTTGCCATATCTTCAGCAAGCATTCTTGTTTCTTTACATCTATTTGTATAGACAACAACAATATTCATAAGAAGCCACCTCTCTTATGTCTATTATAAATATGAAATATGAACTGAAAATAAACACAATAGTCACATATTTCATATATTTGAATAAATTAAGTTGAAGGAGGCAATTTATGAATATTTTTCAAGACAATCAAAATTATTTTAATCCCTTTATAAATCAAGAACCAACAAGACAAAAACAACCTAAACTATTTGAACCAGATGAAGCGTTTATGTTAGGTAATCTATTTAAAGATTTATATATGAGTTATAAAGGTTTTTCCAATTACTGTCTTCAACCTATGAATCAAAGACAAAAAGCATTATTAGATGTTCAAATTAATGCATTTGTTGCTCATGAAATCAATTTATATTTGGATATGTATCCAAATAATCAAAGAATGGTTGAATTATATACAGAATTTGCAAACAAAACTAAAGAAGCAACAAAAGCTTTTGAAGAACAATTTGGTCCTTTAGAAGTAGCAAATTCAATAAATCAAACCCCATTTCAATGGGTACAAGGTCCATGGCCTTGGGAATATCAAAATTAAGGAGGAATAAATAGAATGTGGACTTATAGTAAGAAATTACAATATCCTGTTTCTATCAAAAGTAAAGATTTAGCAATGGCTAAATATATCATTACTCAATTTGGAGGTTCGAATGGTGAACTGGGTGCAACACTAAGATATTTAACGCAAAGATATACAATGCCTGATGATAAAGGAAAAGCATTATTAACTGATATTGGTACAGAAGAACTTGCACACATGGAAATGATTTCAGCAATGGTTTATCAATTAACAAAGGATGCAACAATAGATGAAATTAAAGCGGCTGGTTTAGAAGCTCATTACACAGAACATGGTGTTTCTTTATATCCAACCGATGCTAATGGTGTTCCTTTTACCGTTTCATATTTTGCAGTAACAGGAGATCCAGTTGCTGATTTAGCAGAAGATATGGCAGCAGAACAAAAAGCAAGAGCCACTTATGAAAATCTTATGAATTTAACAAATGATCCTGATTTACTTGCACCTTTATCATTCTTACGACAAAGAGAAATTATTCATTATGAACGTTTTAAAGAATTATATGAAGAATATGTTGAAAAATATTATCAACCTGATATGAACAAAAATTCATAAAAAAAGTCATGATTTTTCATGACTTTTACATATTTCTAGCCTGCAAATAATGCAACCCATTGATTTTTATATTTAATAATAGCTCCACTTGTAAAATGACTGTTTAAAATATTCTCTTTATGACCTTGACTATTATACCATCCTTGAATAACTGAAGATGGTGTTTTATAGCCATCGGCAATATTTTCACCAAGAGTTTTATAATGCCCACTAACAACTGTAAAGCAACTTTGTCCATTAGGTCTTGTATGAGAAAATTTTTCTCCTATTTCCTTTGCTCTTATTTTTCCATCATTATAAAGATTTTGATTCCATGATAATTCTTTAATACCAGCTTCTCTTCTTTTTTGATTTTGCAATTGAAAAGCTTTCTTAGCGTTGTCTAAATCAAATTCTCCAGTCTCCTCAGGCTTAATAACAACAATTTCTTCTTTTTTATTTGTTACTGAATTAACAACAACCTTTTTCTCAGTTTTAGCAGTTGCTGGTATATTTTTAATTGTTAATTCACACTTTGCTTCAACTCCATTAGCCTTAGCTTTTAAAATAACAGCTCCCTTCTTTTTTGCTGTTACCTTACCACTTTCATTCACACTAGCAATAGATGAATCACTTGACTCAAAAGATACTTTTTTATCTCTTCCTTCTATTTTTGTTTCTAACATAAAACTTTCTTTAACATATACAGTTTTCTTTTTTGGTATTAATTCAATTGTTGGTTTTTGAATCTTTATAGATATTTTTTGAATACTTTCATTTTGTGAAGAATCAATCGCCTTAATTGTTGCTTCATATATGCCTTCTTTTGTATAATCAACCAAATGATCATCTATACTTAATGTAACCTTATCCAAATCTTGAACTTTAAACTGTTTTAACAATTCTTCTTTAGATGGTTGACAATCTTTAATATAAGAAAATTCTTTTTTACAATCACCTACAAATAAAGGTGCTGTTGTATCTATAACATTGACTTTCACTTCTTTTTCTTCTTTTTGATAATTCAGTTTTACACGATATGTTCCTATACATTGATAATCTTCATTTTCTACTTTTTGATCACCAATAATTTCAATCTTTGTTTCTTTTAAAATTTTATCTTTATATTTATTATCTATCTTTTGAAAATCTAAATAATCTAAAGTATTCATAGAAATTGGTGTTCCATATTCAACATCTAAAACATCAATAGTATGCAAAGATTCAGAACAACCGCTCAAAAATAAAACCATAAAAATCATCATTACATATTTCAGCATTTTCATATTTTTTCTCCATTTCTTTAATATTTTCTTATGCAATTCAACTGTTTAACTACTTTTTAAAAGATGATTTATTTTCTACTTCTAAAAAAGAAAATAGTTAATTCAACCATAAAAGATTGAGTGTTATAATATTAATACAAAGCAATTAAATATACCAACATAAATAAGTATATATTTTAAAAAATCTATATCAACTTCCTATATAAACAACAAATAATATTAAATATTTCATTTTTTCATATAAGAATATATATTCACATCTTAACTTTTAAATCATATTCAATCTTATAAATAAAATTCATCGTAAAATAATACATTTTATTTTAACACACATATTAAAATTAGAAAAAGGAAATGCTTATTCTCTTTAGACTTTGCATTTCCTTTTATTTCATTAATTCTATTTTTCCTGTAACCATCTCATCTAGATTATAACAATTACAGAACTTTATACTAGATTATGAATTAATCTTTTTGATAACGACGGCGATAATATAATAAGAATAAAATTGAAGCAAGACTTAAATATGCAGTCATCATATAAATATCAAATATTGTACTAAAATCATCTCCTGTTTGAACAACATTTTCCTTGCCATTTGAAACAATATTAGTATCAGGTTTTCCATCTCCATCTAAATCTATATTGATGTCTGGTTTTCCATCTCCATCTGTATCTATATTGATATCAGCTTTTCCATCTCCATCTGTATCTATATTGATATCAGCTTTTCCATCTCCATCTGTATCTATATTGATATTTGGCTTACCATCTCTATCTGTATCTATATTGATGTTTGGTTTGCCATCTCCATTTGTATCAATATTAATATCTGGTTTGTTATCTCCATCTGTATCAATATTAACATCTGGTTTGTTATCTCCATCTGTATCAACATTAATATCTGGTTTGTTATCTCCATCTGTATCAACATTAACATCTGGTTTGTTATCTCCATCTGTATCTATGTTGATATCTGGCTTGTTATCTCCATCTGTATCAACATTAATATCTGGTTTGTTATCTCCATCTGTATCTATATTGACATCAGGAAGATCATCTCCATCTGTATCAACATTGATATCTGGTTTGTTATCTCCATCTGTATCTATGTTGATATCTGGTTTTCCATCTTTATCTGTATCAACATTGATATCTGGTTTGTTATCTCCATCTGTATCAACGTTAATATCTGGTTTTCCATCTTTATCTGTATCTATATTGATATCTGGTTTGTTATCTCCATCTGTATCAATATCGATATCTGGTTTTCCATCTTTATCTGTGTCTATGTTGATATCTGGTTTTCCATCTTTATCTGTATCAACATCTACGTCTGGAATACCATCTCCATCTGTATCTATGTTAATATCTGGTTTTCCATCATCATCTTTATCAACATTAACTGGAGGTGTATTTGGTTTTGACATAACAACAACAACTGATGTATCTTCTTTAATATTTTCTAATAATAATTCATTTTCAATTGATGTTATATCTATCATTTCTCCATTAACAAAGATATATGCAATTTCTGCATCTGGATCATCGCAAACCCAAGAAATCGTTTTGTTACCACCACTAGCAACTTCACCACCACCAGTAATGATACCACTTGCACCACTTATGATAGCAGTAACAATATGTTTCTTTTCACCAATAGTATCAGGCAATGTATCATCATTATTTTCTAATTTTTTCTCTTTCAAAGTCACAACCACATCTTTATCTTCTGTGATATCACTTAAATCAAATTCATTACCTTCTGGAATATCAAATGTTTTACCATTGACTGTGATTTTATCAATTTCATATTTACTATCATCAAATTCCCATGTGATTTTTGATGATTCTCCATCTTTTACAATAGAACCACCATTAATTTTTCCAATACCACCATCAATCTTAACATTAACTTCATGTAAAGTATCAAGATCTGGTAATGGTTCTACTGTACCATCAGGATTACTCTTTGTGAAATAAACTTCAATGATATGATCTTCTTGAATATCCATAATATCAGCATTACTTGGTGCATCATCTGCTATTGGCATAACTTCATTAACTACTCTTGCCATTCTAAACATTACAGGTTGTACTTGTTCTTCTGACTCTACTGGTGGTATATCTAATTTAGGATTCGAATATTTTTCTTCTCCATCTATAATAATTTTTGCAGTTTCCCAACCAGCAGCAGGTGATTGAGTAATGTCTTTATAATTTTGATGTTTATACAAACGTTTAGATTCAGAAACAGTACCTTCACCATATTTCTTAATAGTAACATTATACATAACTGGTTTTACATATACTTTAACGTCTGTATCATCTTGTAAGTTTGTAAAAGATAATTTTCCATCTGTTGTATCTTTCGTTTTTCCATCTACAACAACTTTATCAACTTCATAATAAGTGTAATCTGGACTATCTACATCAATAGATGAATCTAAATTCCATTCTACATCATAATCACTATTAGATTTAAGGTAAGCCCCTCCTGTAATTGTTCCAGGTCCTCCAATGATCTGTGTATTTAATTTAATATATTCATCTTCTGAATAACTTGGTGTTTCTGGTTGACCATTCTTAACTTCTGTCAAATAAATATCAATAACATGATTTCCTTTGATATTGTTAAAATTATGGTATCCATGTTTTGTTTTTTGTGCTGATGTCAATTCTTTTTCTATTCCATCAACAACAACCTTATAAACTTGATATTCACTCTTTTGAACATCCCAATTAATCTTTGCACTATCACCAGGTTTTACAGTAACAGATGGATCGATTTCTTCTTTTCCATCTCCTCCATAACGGTTAACTGTAACTGTATAATTTCCATTAGTCTTGTCACCACCCATTGATGGTAATCCTTCTAATGTTACAATAACCTCATGATTAGCTGAAATACCTTTAAATGATACTTCATTTTTTGTAATATCATAATCCACACCATCTACTGTAACTTTTTTAACATGATAGTTTGAATCCTTAATATCCCATGTAACAGTCTTGTCTAATCCTTCTTTAACACGAATTGTAGGAGTTATTTCATATTTACTACTATCTGTACAACCTAATACTTTTGTTCTAACTTCATATAGTTTTTCTGCAGGTGGTACAATAGGTTTTTCTGCATCTTTTGCAAATTCTACATAAATTGTATGATTTTCATGGAATTCATTTGGATAAGTAAATGTTGAATTTTTCAATAAATCATCACGTATAATTCCATCAATAACAACTTTTTCTACATGGTAACCATCAGCTGGTTTCCAACTTACTGTTGGTTTTAAACCTTCTTTAACATCAGTTGCACCTGTTACTGTACCTTTACCATTCATACTTGTTATTACATCAAAATAACGATCATAGTATAATTTCAATGATAATGTTGGATTTCCTGTAACAGTACCATTAAGAATGTTATTTGCATTATCTTTATTATACCAATATTTTTTACCATCAACTGTTAATACTGCTGTTTTATCTTCAGCTTTGACACTGACTTTAGATTCAGTTGCACCAAGATAATTCTTTGACACACCTGCTACTTTTGTATAAATATACTTACCATTTGCATCTTTTGTACCTGAATTAATATAGTAATCAACTGTATATTTTGTTTCTTTATTTGGTGTCCACATTGCTACAAAAGTATGCTCTGCTTTTGGCGAAATAGCTTCTCCACCTGTATAAACTGTAGGTTTTGTAACCCCTTCTTTAAAGATCAATGTACCATTAGATTCTACTGTAATATCATTTAAATCTTCTTCTCTATACCAACCGTCAAATGTATAACCGGCACGTTGTGGTTCAGAGAATTGATCATAATTAGTTGCAGCTGAAAGCACATAAGCATGATCTTTAATTGTACTACCACCATTACTATTGAAATGTACAACGAATTTATTTGTATCTGTTTTCCACACAGCATAAATTGTCATATCTGATGATGGCATTTTAACATCAGGTTTTAATGTAATACCTGAAATACCATTTGCTAAAATAAAGGTATTATCAACTTTGTTCATATCATTCTTTGATGTTGACCAACCTTGGAAAATATAACCAGGTTTTGTTGGATTAGCACGACCTGTTGTTGGAATAGCCTGTAATCCATCATCATTACTGATATCTGCTCCTACAGTTGTTAATAATTTATCATAAGGAACATGTTCAATTGAACGAACATTACCTAATGAACCCCCATTAGCATCTAATTTTAATGTATAAGTTGAAATTTCCCATTGTGCAACTAAGTAATAGTAATCATCTTCTATAAAGTTTTCAACTTTACCAGCATTTTCTGATGATAATGCTAATTGCTCTTTGATTACTTCAACATTACTTGCATTGTTAATAAATGCTGAGTTGTTTGCATCTTCTGCATTATGAGATTTTAGAAGCTTCCAACCAGTAAATGTATAACCTGTACGTGTTGGAATAACATTTTGATCATCAACCTTTTTCAAAATTGATGCCTTACCTGTTACATACAATGTTTTGCTTTCATCTTTGCCATCAATCAAACCACTGTTTGGTAAATATACCAAAGCAGCTTGGTCTTTTGAGTAAGATGGACGAATGACAATTTCATTTTCATCATTGGTTGGTGGTGTTGTTCCTGGAGTAACAGGATCTTTGTCAGGAGTTTCCCATCCACTCCAATACTCATCATCATCTTCACTAGGTGGAACATCTTCATCATCTGGTAAAACGATAATTGGTTTATCACCGAAAACAAAATAATCATCAATTGGATTACCATCAGCATCTTCAACCTTTACATGAATTGGTTGGAAGACTGCTTTGTTTCCGATATTTCCACATTCATCTTTTACCCAAACAATAATCGGATCTGTAGATTCGATATCTATATCAAATGAGTATTGATGAGCGTTTGTATTTAATTCTTCCCAATCATATTCACCTGGTTGTGCATTTACATCATTAGTTACCCAATAAGCAGCAACACCTGATCCACGACCATCTTTGATAAATGTAATACCATCATCATCAATACCTTCACCTGTATCCGTCAACGTAATAGTTGCCTTGTTACGAGCAGTATTTTTTCCTTCAATAAATGGTTCTTCATTATCCAAATATGCTGTTAAATAAGTTTGGAAAGTTTTAGATTCATTTCCAGCTTGATCACGAACAGTTAATTCAAAGACATAAGTCCCTGATACACTATCTTTGGTAAATGTATAATCTGGAATATTATCCAACCCTTCTACCCAACCGCTATTGACAACTGTTTTTCCAGTTGGATCATAAACAAAATAACGATAATCTTTAATGTAACCATCTTTTCCAGAAACCAATCCAATTTTTGACTTATCCTTAATATTTACAGTAATCGTTTCATTATTTAAAACTAAATGTTGTAAATGGATAGTCATCAATTGTGAATCATCAGTTGTATTCTTAACATAGAAATTTGCTAATGGTAATTCACTTGAAACTGGAGCTTTTTGGAAATGATTTTTTTCAAAAAAGTTTTTTGAAATAAAATCTGCCATTTGACTTGCATAGTCATCTGAACTTGCAATACATCCATTTGAAGACCCTAGCCCTTGATGAATAATATTGCCATTTTCATCTCTTGCTAAAATTGGATTCCCTAATTCATCTAATTTTAAGGTACCATCTTCATTTTTCTCATATTCAGAATCGGTAACAACTAATCCATCTTGAACATTTGAAATATAGAAAATATCATTTTCATTCATACGGTTGATACCATCGGAATATTCTTGGTTATAACTATCTTCCAGATGTTCTTTTGGAATATTAGGATTTCCACTATCTCCAGCAAGGTTGATGAAATATTTATATTCAGCCCCTTCATAGTACTGAACGTATTTCAAGGCATCAAATGCACTTGCTTCGTATGTCATTTCAAGATCTGTGTACACGATTGCAGAGAACCCACTACATCCATGACTTGCATAACCAACCCATGGTCCCAAACCATTTAAATCATGGTCTTTAAACTGTGGAATTTGGAAATCACGAAGAACAGTCTGAACATCAGATAAGTTTCCTGAACCATCATACGCTTGTTGTTGAATAGTTACACTTTCTTTCTTTAATTCAACTGTTAAACGAACCTTCTTTTGTGTTCCAAGCGGAATTGTTGTCTGACTACCAGAAACTACAGTTCCCGCAAATCCACTAGTTTCTGAATTAGCATTCACATCATTAACTTTTCTAATTGAAATGCTTGCATTACCACTTGCTGCTGATTTTGCATCAAAATACAATAAGTAACCACTTGTCTTTCCATTTTCAACTGCTGCATTCATCCAAAATCCAAAGGCAGATAATGTATGGGTATCGATGACAGAGGCATCAATATTAAAACTAAATGTACGAGTTGTAGAGTTTGGTGCAGGATAAATCATATAATCTGATAAAGCATTTGTACCATATCCAGCAAACGCCATATTTGAAGCACCACTTTCACTTTGATATATCCCAATATGACGATTAAATGCAACACAAGCTGTATTCGTAAATTTATTTGTCGTTTTATTGATATAGCTCAAAATATCTGCACCTGGTGCAGAGGCATGGGTATTATCTGCCCCACGATATGGCTGTAAAGCTCGTTGATCTTCTGGTACAAGACGATTATAATGGTTATTATCATAATAATGGTCATATACAATCCAACCATCCATACTTGATGTATCAATTGATACGGCTGTATTTGTGATACGGAAAGTAGATGGATCCAATCCTTGATCAATAAGCTTTTGAGTTAATTCTTGTTTAAAATCCAAGAAAGTACCAGGATAATCACTTGGTACATTAACTGCTATATCTATCACTGGAGTTGGATTACTTCCAATATCTAAAGCGTTAACATTTACAGGGAATATATTAGGTATTACCATAGAAAATCCTATAGCAACAACCAAAATCTTTTTTCCCCATTTTTTCATTGTTTCTAACATAAGACTTCTTTAAATATATAATCAACGTCTTACCGAATTGTTATGATTCATATATTTCCTATTTTTTACCTCCTATTTTTTATTTAAACCCTTATATGTGAATGCTATTTCAAAAATATAATCTTATATAGATAACCCTTAAAATGAAATAATCATTAAAAGAAAAATAGAAGAATTATCTTACTCATATAACTCTCCTATTTCTCTACCCATTTATCTATCATATTCTATGTACATCATACATTGATAATAAAATTAATAATCATTGTCTTATATCATTTAATAATAAATAATTTTGCTTTTCATTTTTCAATGAAAAATAAGAACAACTTCATCTTTATATAATACATATACTATATGTATATTTAATCTTGTTTCGGTAAGTATATAACCTAAAATAAATTCAATATTTTTCCTAATCTATTCACGGTTATACAACAAGAGAATTATTAAGAGTTATTTATAAACTATCTGTCAAAACATTATGCTTAATATCATTTTTCAAATGACATTAATTAATATCTTTTTAGTCAATAAAGATTATTGTTTTCAGTATAAGCTATTCACTTTTTATGCTACCTATTATATTTGCTAATTCATATGATTAGCACTGTTCCCCTTAACTCTATACCATCACCTCTTTTATGTTTATTTCTAAGGATATCCTTGTCTTAGAAATAAAACTCCCTGTACTCAATTTATAATAGTTCCCCATTCATATTTATCATTATAAAATTGATAAATGAAACACTTCAATTTCCATATATATAAAAATAACCCCATAAAATTCTTTTAAATTATATTTGGCTAAAATAAATTATTATATGAGAAATGAATAATAAAAACTATTATAAATTGTTATCTAGTAAGAACGACATTTTTCACACCATTCTAACTATACACAATCATTATACCCCCCCCCGTAGGTTTAGTCAAGTAAAATGTAACCATTTCCGCCAAAAATATGTAGATTTTTGTAAAAAATCATTAAAAAAAGTGGTTTTATCAAGGTTCAATTGAATAATATATACTATTACACCAACTTTTAAATATAAAAATCGAACTAAACATAAAACTTATAAAACACTATTATATAGTTATAAATATTTTAATGTTTCATTTTTCTTACATATATATCTTTATTATGTAAAACAAAAAGAAGCCATTTATGAACTGCCCCTGTCAAGTAGACAGGTGAAATAATTAAAATTGTTAATGATGAAGTTGTCAAATAGACAACTTCATTTTCTTTATGCAGTTAAAGTTGAACTGCTTGTGTAATGTTCTAATTTATATTTCTTTATTCTTTTATTTTCTGGTATTGGATATTGATTTGGTATTTCATTGGCTAAAGCTTCACTTCTCACTTCATACGGTGTCTTAACTTCAAATCTTCTCTGATATCTTTCATACATATAGTAATGAAGCCATTCATCTATTGCCTTAATAAGTTCTTCTTCTGTGTTGTAATGTTTTCCATAATGATACATCTCACATTTCATGATTCCCCAAATTCCTTCCATTGGTCCATTGTCTATGCAACAGTGTACTCTTGACATGCTTTGTGTCATTCCTTGTTCCTTAAGCATATTTATAAAAACTGGACTTGTATATTGAAACCCTCCATCTGAATGAAACAGTGGATGTGCATCAGGATTATCTCTAATTGCGTTATTAAATGTATTAAAGACCAGTATATTATTATTGTGCTCTCCTATTTCATAACCGACAACTGTTCTGTCATACAGATCTAGAAAGGCACTCAGATATAGCTTATATTCATTATGTGGTCCATATTTGAATTCAGTGACATCAGTAACCCATTTCTCATTTGGTCTTGATGCATTGAAGTCTCTGTTAAGATTATTACTGGCTGTATTATTGTTTTTTCTGACTGTACAGCTTCTTCGTTTAGGGCGAATAATACTATGAATACCTAATATTCTCATAATCTTATATATACGTTTATCACTGTAATTCTTATTGTGATCTCTATTAATCCTGTCAGCCATCATTCTATATCCTAATAATCCACCATATTTCTTATAATATGTTTTAATAAGTTCAGCTATTTCCTCATTTTCCTTATCTCTAGCACTCTTTTCATGATGCAGCCATTTATAGTAGTTTGCACGTTTGACACCAAGTATTCTGCACATGAGTGATATATTTGGTATTTTTCTCTTATCTATTTCTTCCTTGCTCGTTTCTTTGATTGCTTCATATTCAATTTCATATTGGCTTTCTCTGCATATCGCCTTCTTTCTATCTCGTCCAATTTTTTTAGGAGTTTAACCTCCAATTGTGCCATTTCAAGTTCATGTTCTTTTTGCTTGAGTTGACGCTTTAATAATGCCACTTCATCAACTTCTTCATTAGTTTTATGGTGACCTCGTTTATCACCTAAACCATCTTCACCTTTTTCCCTGTACTTCCTGACCCAGTTAAAGACATTAGCGTAAGTTGTTTCA
>CAJUJC010000055.1 GCA_910586805.1 uncultured Erysipelotrichales bacterium
AGTAGTCCTTTAAAGTTAAATCCTGTTTTAAAATATTTAAGCACATTTCTATTTTTACCTCCTTTAAATATTTTTTATATTTAATGAAGGAGATATGACAATAATATGATAGCACAACTCATTGCTAATAGCAATAATACAATATTTATTTCTTAACTAAATCAATGATAACATAAAGTCAATATCTATTGGTCTCATATTTTTCTCAATAATTTATCACTATACAAAAAATAATGTTATCAGCATAGGCTAATAACATCATCCTTTTATAAACTATTAAATTTTTCAACACCCCATGTTTTTAATAAATAATAACATAGAATATCTACAACTATAAATAAAGCAAATAGACCATACATATATCCATAAATAGGAATGATATCACTTAAATAGAAATAAATAAATCCTATCATAAAAACACAGCCCATAGATGAAAATACTGTAATTGTTACTGACATACTTTGTTTAACACAAACTGTTTCATTAATCCAATCAAACTTTGGTTTCCATAAATTCATCAATAAACCAAATAATGCAATAAATATAACAAAACTAGCTGGTATCCCTATAACAAGCACAAAGTCTAGTATAGAAATATTAAATAAAATGCCTGCTACCAAACAAAAGAGGATCTGTACTGGTAAACACATTAATAAATGAAATAATAGTTTTGAATGTAGAACATCTTTTGACGAAATAGGTAAAGATTTTATAATCCACAAACGATCTCCCTCTAAAGAAACTGAAGAAGAACTTATATTATTTGTACAAGTTAATGCAATCCCTAGAATACAAATAACTGCTGTCACATATTCTTTCAAAAATGGAAGTTGCTGTAAAATCATTTGAATGTCATCAACATAAAAACATAATGCTCCAGTTGCAATCAACTGCAAAATAACGCCTATTGCTCCATTCATCATAATCATAACATTAGATGTAAAATGTTTAAATTCTCTATGAAGCAAAGCATTTAACATACTGCTTTCTTCCATCGGTTTTTCTACATACTCAATCTTTTGTACTTTTGATTTTTTCGTTGCCATTTTAATAAATTGAGTTGACAATATATACATAACCAATCCAAAAGGAATGAGAGCACAAGTAAGATAAATAATCAAACTTAAAATATTTCCATCTTGAATAGCTATCCCTAAATGATAAATAGGAAATAATCCTTTTTGAATTGCATCGGCTATGCTTTGACCATTAACAATCAACAACATAATATATTTTTCAATATACTGAATACCATAGAAATATAACATAAAGAAAGCTATCCAAACAACAATAACAATAAAATTCTTATGCCTTACACGCTTCATAATATGAGCAACAATCCATGCAATCAAGCAAGTTAATGCCATAATCAACAATGGTAGTGTTAAGCCAACTACAACAAACATAATCACTTGAATAGCAGACATCCCAATCTTCCAAATATACATAAATAAAGCTGGTCCTGCTATCAAAATTTCATAAATATAATTAAGTATTAAGATCATGAACACACGACTTAATAAAATATCACTGTTTTTTATAGGCATTGATAATAACAGTTCATTATCCTTCGCCTCATAAATCTCATGTTCAGTAATAAATACACTTCCTATAAAACAAAAGATAATAATGATAAGTCCCATTAATGCAAAATATAACCAATCTAAATTCATTAGATGTAG
Source organism: uncultured Erysipelotrichales bacterium (assembly GCA_910586805.1). Taxonomy (GTDB): domain Bacteria; phylum Bacillota_I; class Bacilli_A; order Erysipelotrichales; family Coprobacillaceae; genus MGBC140090. The sequence continues at coordinate 1,683 of CAJUJC010000055.1, forward strand.
TGGTTCAACCAATGAATAAAATAATGCTCCAAACATTCCAAAACAAACAACAGTAAGATAAACAAATAAACAAGCCATGAGAATCATTTTACCAATACCTGTTTTCTTATTTTTGCTACTTCTTGTTTGTCTTAAAAATAAGCCTTTTAGTCTAATTAAAATTAATTGCTTAAGCATCATCATTCTCCAATTCCAAGAAAACATCTTCAAGTGTATCATTCTGTGTTACATCTTGAGTACGACCACTAATAACTAATTTTCCATTTTTTATAATAGCAATTTTATCACATAATTTTTCAGCAACCTCTAATACATGTGTTGAAAAGAAGATTGCCCCTCCTCTATCACACAAATCTCTCATCATTTGTTTTAGCAAATGTGATGCTTTAGGATCTAATCCCACAAATGGTTCATCCATAATCATTAATTGTGGTTCATGAATAAATGCTGCAATAACTGCTAATTTTTGTTTCATACCATGAGAATAAGCACTAATAGGTTGTGCTAGATCATCAGTCAATTCTAACATATCAGCATATTTTTTTATACGTTGCTCTCTATCTGCTTGTGATACTTTATAAACATCTGCCACAAAATTAAGATACTGAACTCCTGATAAATACTCATATAAATCTGGATTATCAGGAATATATGCCATTTTCTTTTTACATTCTAATGGATTTTTTTGAATAGACACCCCATCAACCCATATTTCTCCCTCATCAAAAGGCAAAATACCTACAACTGACTTTAAAGTTGTTGTTTTACCAGCCCCATTATGACCAATAAAACCATATATCGTTCCTTTTTCAATGTGCAAAGATAAATCATCAACAGCTTTATATTGATCATACTTCTTTGTCAAATGCTCAATTCTTAACATAAAAATTCTCTCCTATCTTAAATAATTATTAAAATCATTTATATTATTATAATACTCTTTAATTATATATCAGTCAATATTTTTCGTTTCTTTTTGATATACCTTATAAGAATATACATAAGCAATAAACATATCGATAAATATAACTCCTAACAAAACAATAAATAAAACCTTACTAGCTATAAAACCACTTAAAATAATCAATACTCCACTGATAACAAAAGTATATCCACTTAATAAATGCGTTTTTTTCCAAACATATTCACTAGCCATTGTCCAAGGTGTCCTTATACCTAAAAAATAATTTTTGGGTATTTTAGGCATATAATTTCCTAAACCAATAAACATAAAACCAAAAAGAAAACACAAAATAAATGTACCATTCATATGTGGTTTTATTGTCATCACATATATGAATCCAGCAAACAAAATCATTAAAAGCGATAACCATGTTCTTATCAAATCATATGTTTTTTCTCTTGAAAGAATTCCCTTTCTATGAGGATCAATTCTCTTTGTAAACAACATTCCATAATATGTTAATAGTGGAATAAATGCCACAATAAAAAGTTCATATCTGCTTCCATATCTATCAATATTCCAATTGACATCCCAATGAACAGGCACCATTTTAGGTAAAAAGAAAACTCCTACAACAAATACAAATGTGATTATCCAAATAAATACATCAAATATTTTTATTTTTTTCATGATTGTTCACCATCCCTATTCATAAAATTCAAAAACCATTTCATCATATCCTGAAAAACAGTCATATCCAAAGAATAAACAATATTTTGTCCTTTTCTCTCATCAATAATCAAGCCACTACTTTTCAAAATGGATAAATGATGGGAAATAGATGGTTTTGTGATATGAAAATAATCAGCGATTTCTCCTGCATTCATTTCCCTATTTTGCAATAATTCTAATATTTTTCTTCTGGTTGGATCACTCAACGCTTTAAATGCATCTCCCATAGTACGCCTCCTTTCATTAGATATTTAGATAATTATCTAAATATCTAATGCTATTATAAACTCAATTATACCAAAAGTAAAGCAAAATAAAACAGGACTATATAGGGTAGTCCTGTGCAATAGCTTAATAATATTATTCAGCTACTTTTTGTTCTTTAATAACTTTAGCAATTGAATCGATTACATCTTTTTCGTCTTCACCTTCAGCAACGATTTCTACTGTTGCTTTAGTAGGAACACCTAAAGACATAACACCCATAATTGATTTAAGGTTTACTTCTTTACCATTGTAAATTAATTTAATATTACTAGTAAACTTACTAGCTTGGTTTACTAAGATAGTTGCAGGTCTAGCATGTAATCCAACTGGATCTGAAACTACAAAAGATAATTTTTCTGCCATTTATTGACTCCTCCTTAATAAATTTTCTAATATTATTATACCATATATAAAATACATTTCCACAAGTTTTTCAAAGAATTTTTTGAAATATTTTTACATTTTTTTCGCAACAACAAGAAATTGATGAGTCGTTAATTCATAATAAGAATACTCTTTTATAGATTTTAAAACATTCATATAAAAGGTTTTATACTTTTCAATATTTGCAAGACCTGGTGAATTTTTTAAAAGATATGTATAAAGAGAATAAAGCGTAAAAAATCGAACTGTTCCATAATTTTCAAATTTATCAATAATTTGAAAACCAACACTTTCTAGTGTTTGTGAACAAGAATAAGCATCCCACGAACCTTTCATCCCAAAAGGAACAAACATATGTAAAATTTCCTTCATATTAGCAGTTCCATATTGATTCACAAGAAAGTATCCTCCTTGTTTTAAAACTCTCAATATCTCATTTTTATCATAATTTGAATTCATACACATAACAATATCCATCTTTTCATCCTTAAAAGGCATTTGTCCTGATGGTGTTAATTTTGTAACTTGAACAGGCATGTCACTAAGATTTTCTTTTGTTTTATCAACATTCCCATAAGTCGCAACAACAAAATTAGCTTCACTATACTGATTTAATTCTTTTACAAAATGTCCTTCATCAATAGACATATGAGCAATATGTGATTGAGGAGTATAATATTCTTTAAAAATAATTTTTTCATCATAACATTTATTTGATTCTTCATATTGATAATCCTCAACAACTGTTTTTGCCAATTCACTCACTTCTTTTTCCAAAACTAAAGTTTCTTCAATTTCACGATGACATCTTAACTTTCCATACTTCGTAATTAAATACTGTACTACAATATCCGAAATAACTCCAACAGCAAGAAAAATAACAAAATAAACAACACCCATTATTGAAAACAAAGATACTGGACTTGACATTATATAACAAATGACACATACAAAAGCCATGTATCCCACACGATTATAATGGAATGGCTTATTTAAATTTAAATACCAATCAATATTGCCACTTTTCTTCACTTTATTTCTTGCAAGTTCAAAGAAAATAATTTGTGTCAATAACATCAAACATACAAAAGTTAATATTAAACCAATCAAATACTGCATACTCTACCTCTACTCCATAATTTTTCCATCTATTGTATAATACTTATTTCCATCTACAAAATATCCTTTTTCATGAAAAGTCAAATGACCTTCTACTGAAAAAATCTCTTTATTTTCATCATCTAAATCATATAAATAACTTCTTCCATTTTTACCTAATAATGCATATTCTTTATTATCAAAAGTAAAGATTGAAGTTTGTGGGAGATCAGTATACTCATCAGGAAAAACAACATTTCCATCCAAATCAACAACTCCATATCGATTATCCTTATTATAAACAGCATAATATGCATTTCCTATATATTGAATATGAGAATATGTTTTTTTGAGAAGATCAGTACCATCTTGATTAATTAATGTATATCCCTGATCATTTATTTTAACAATAGCTCTTAGATTTGAATCAAAAGGTTCTGCATCTAAATAAACATTTTTATTAACCAACTTACCATCAAAATTATAATATTGAAAACCTGTATTTCTTGTATAAACTGGGAATATATCCGATAAAACCAAATGTCCTGATGAAAAAACTTGACAGTTTTCTAATTCAGCCATTTTCTTTCCATCTTTATAAACAATATGTGGGCCATATACAGCAGAAGCATGAACGACATATATTTGTGACGATTGATAATATGAATTCATTTTTATAGCCTTACCACCAGGTTGATATATATACGTCGATTGTTTGTCTTTTAAAATAATATTTTGGGATAAATCATAATATACATCTTTAATATCCATATCTAAAGTTGTATATTTTAATTCCTCACGATCTATGTAAATCAATTCCTTTAATTGAGAATCATATAAAACTGCATTTTTATTAAAGAAAGTATCAACACACATAATCTCAAACTTACCTTTTTCATTGATAATTATTTCTTTAGGTTCATCTTTTGTTTGAGAAAAATCATAGAAAACAGTTTGATTTTCTTTGCCTTCAACAATAAACATACTATTTTCACTTTGATATGCATATTGTATAACTTCTTTTGTCTTTTGGAACTCTTCACCATCTTTATATAAAATAGTATACTCATTTTTGTTCCAAATGATTGGTAACCCACTTCTCATAATGCCTACATCTTGAGAAGCCTCATATAAAACTTTCCCCTCACTATTCAACACATAAAGATTTTCATGAATAAAATCTTGATTTACACCTTCTTTTTTTTCGCTTTCTTGTTTTTTGTCATTCTTTTTTGTATCTTTTTTTATCTCTACCTTTTTTGTTGCATAAATCATTTGATCAACAATTTCCATTGTTTCATATTCACCAAAAGGAACAAGTTCTTTTCCTTTATAAGAAATCAGTCCTTTTTGATCTTTATCATTTGTAACAATATATCCACACTTATCAATTTCTTCATAAGTTTTATATAAATAATCTGTTAATTTTTCACCATCCTGATCATACAATGCATATGTTTCATTATTTCTTGTTATCATCAAAGTATAATCATTATTCTTTGACGAGCACCCTACCATTAAAAAAGTCAACATTAATAGTAAAATTACTTTTTTCATATACACAAAACCTCCTACATCTATTCGACATTAGTATATCATAATTTTCAAATCTTATCATTGTTTTTCATTATAGAAATATATAATTGATATTTTGAAAATATAGTGCATTTTTAATATACACAAGACACATTAACTCATAATGAATAAAATCAAATAATATTAAGACATATATTATAACTTATTAACAATGAGTGAATATACTAGAAGTTACATCAATAATAACTTACTGCCCTAAAAAATGGTCAGAAGAAATCACATCACAAAAATCATTTTTAATATTCTCCATTGGTTTGTTGACTGACAACAAACATGTAAGCATGCTTTTAAATTCATATCGAGTAGCTAATGTTAAATAAGTTTTATCCTTTTCAAGTATAGGATTCTCTAAATGAATTGATACTCCTAAACCCCGTATTCTACTTTCTCCTTATTCAATTATACAGGAAGATCAAAAACCTCTAAAGAAAAAAGAAGCAGATAATTTTGCTTCTTTTTTGTGGGTATATTTTTTAGTAGTAATATTCAACTAGATGAACAATGGTTCTTTATTCCCAACAACTTCACCAGTTTTTGTTGTAGCAACATAATAAATTGAAGAATCTTCTGGTTTATAGTAAACCTCTAATGTATCAATAGTGTTCATTTTAACACCTTGTGATTTTACATCCTCTTTAACTGCCTTCTCAACATCAGTTGTTTCAACATTTTTATTATTAAATTGTACTTGTAACTTAAGTTTCACTATGTGTCCTCCCTTATCTATATTATAAATGAAAGCGCTATCTTTTGCAAGAAAATTTCCATTTATGTTGATAATATACCACTTTTTTATACAAAACACAAATTTTATTCGAAATTTAAAAAATTAATTACCTTTTTTCATTAACTTTTATGCTTTTTTTATCTTATTTTGTATAAAAACATGAAAATATAGCAAAACTAGCCTAATTTTTTTATATCTCCTTCTTGACTAACCGCCACGAAAGTATTTTTAATAAATGAAAAACTTGCTGCACCCATAAAGATATAACCAAACAGTAAGTCTTTTACAACACCTGCTAAAATCTCTCCTTCACCTAAGAAATCAGGAATAGACATGAACGCATCTACCAATGTTATGGCATAATAATCTGCAAAAACTCCATAGATTTCTAATCCTAAAGAAATCAATTCGGCTATACCTAACATAATAATAGCAATGACCAAAGAAATAAAAACACCTTTTTTATCCATTGCTCCACCCAATAATTCATATCCTTTAAAACATCCAATTGCTAAGATAAAACCTGTAATTCCTGCAACATAACCTAATTTATAAACGATAACCCAAATAATCACTCCTATAAATGAACCTATAAGTGCTCCTAAAATTCCTAATAATGCATTTGCCTTCTTAACTGGTTCTTGTGTCATTTCTACTTTAGATAAACATTCACTGCACATTAATTGACTTTGTCCATTGATAATACATACATCAACATTCGTATCATTTCCACAAAAACGACAATATTGAGTGTAATTATTTTGAATCAAAATATTTGTTAGAGTTTGAATAAAATCCATCACCATACTCGCAGTAAGTGTTTTATGTGCTTTGATATTCAAAGCTACTGTATAGTCCTGATAAATGCTCCAATTAACCAATTCATTTTGACCCATCTCTTCAATTGCTTGTGATAAAGCACCAGCTTCATTTTCACTTCTTACTGTTGTTGATATTACGTATTGACGTTGTTGTTTTAAAAACTGAACCATAAACTTAAAACCTGACACTTCTTTATATGCCACCTGATACTTCATATCAACATTCATTCCTACTTCTTGTAATTCATTTAAACTTTTCATTGAAACCCCTCCTTTTTATTATTATATATCTTATTCATTAAAATGTCTATCAAGGTTAAAAAAAAGACAGTTTCACTGTCTCTTAACCTTTCATTTTACTTGTATATGCTTTTCTTCTTTCGTTTTCAGTCAACAAACGCTTTCTTAAACGAATTGATTGTGGAGTCACTTCTACTAACTCATCATCATTAATATAATCCAAACATCCTTCTAAGTTAAATGCTCTTGGTTTCTTTAATACAACTGTTGAATCTTTTGTAGATGAACGTGTATTTGTAAGCTGTTTTCCTTTTGTAACATTAACAACCAAATCATTATCTCTACTATGTTCCCCAACAATCATACCTTCATATACTTCTACTCCTGGTCCTACAAACATAACACCACGATCTTCAACTCCGCCTAATGCATAAGCTGTTGTTTGACCATTATCAATAGAAACAAGGACACCTAATTGTCTTTCACCTACCGTATCACCTTCAACAGGGCGATATTCCATAAATGAATGATTGATAATACCATAACCTTTCGTCATAGTTAAGAAATTTGTCATAAATCCAAATAAACCACGTGATGGAATTGTATATTGAACTTTTGTCATTCCATTCTCACTATCCATACTTTCCATAACACCTTTTCTATAACCTAAAGATTCAATAACGCTCCCTATACATTCATCAGGTGCTTCAATATAAACATCTTCATAAGGTTCACATTTCACACCATCGATTTCTTTAATAATCGCTTTTGGTTTAGAAACTTGTAATTCAAAACCTTCACGTCTCATATTTTCAATTAAAATAGATAAATGTAATTCTCCACGTCCTGAGACAATCCACTCTTCACTATTAGCAATACGTTCAATTTTTAAAGACACATCTCTATTTGTTTCTTTAAATAATCTTTCCTCAACTTTACTTGCAGTAACAAATTTACCTTCTTTACCAGCAAAAGGAGAAGTATTGGTCCCAAATATCATTTGAATTGTAGGTTCGTCTACATGTAATAATGGCAAAGGCTCTTCCTGTCCTTGAGTACATACAGTTTCACCAACACCAATATCTGCTAATCCAGCAACTGCAACAATATCTCCTGCTTTTGCTTCTTCAATTTCAATTCTATGTAACCCTAAGAAACCAAACAATTTTTGAACTCTAAATTGTGTCTTTGTTCCATCAGCTCTTACACAAACAACTGATTCATTCACCTTTACTTTACCACGTTGAATACGTCCAATACCAATACGTCCAACATATTCGTTATAATCTAATAATGCAGGTTGGAATTGTAATCCCCCGTCTTCATCAACCATTGGTTCAGGAATTTCATTGATAATCATATCAAATAAACAATCCATATTATTAACTTGTGTTGCCAAATTAGAATCTAAGCTTGAAGTCCCCATTAATGCTGAAACAAATACAGTTGGAAAATCCAATTGATCATCATCAGCTCCTAATTCCATAAATAATTCAAGAACTTCATCCATAACTTCATCAATACGAACAACTGGTCTATCTACTTTATTAATAACAACAATAGGTTTCACATGTGCTTCTAATGCTTTTTTTAATACAAAGCGTGTTTGTGGCATTGTTCCTTCATAAGCATCAACGACCAACAACACTCCATCAACCATATTCATAATACGTTCAACTTCTCCACCAAAGTCTGCGTGACCTGGTGTATCCATAATATTGATTCTATAATCTTTATAATGAATAGCTGTATTTTTAGCTAAGATTGTAATCCCTCTTTCTCTTTCAATATCATTACTATCCATAGCTCTTTCAGCAATTTGTTCATTGTCTTTTAATGTACCTGATAATTTTAATAATTGATCTACCAATGTTGTTTTTCCATGGTCAACATGGGCAATAATTGCGATATTTCTGATATTCATTTTCTCATACCTCTTTTCGACTTTTTGATTATATCACAATTATATCAAAACACAATAAAAAAGTATGAACAGCCTTATACTTTCATACTCTCAGCATCATTTAAAATACTTTATGATTTTTCAATAAATATCATCGTACAAAACATCCTTCATGAGTATTATACCCTATAATTAATCAACATATCTATCAAAAGAGAAACCTCTACCACTGACCTCATGAATTTGTGTGACTGTTATAAAAGCTTGTTTATCTATATCTAAAACTGACTGTTTCACTTTATTTAATTTACGATTAGACATAACAGCCATCACCGCTTTTTGGCTTAATTCATTCATACCTGTTTCAACATTAACCAAAGTAACACCATTATCAAGATTATAAATCAATTCATGTTTGATCTCTTCATACTTTGGTGAAACAATAAACATTTGAATTTGAGAAACCCCAGCTGTTAAAACTTTATTGATAATAAATGATGTTACAAAAACAATTAAAATACCATATAAAATCTCAGTTGTTTTAGAAAAAGTCATTTGTGTTAATAAAATAAGTGTATCACAAACATACATAGAATTGCCTACTGGAATACCTTTTTTCTTATTTAACAAAATCAAAGGAATATCCATTCCTCCTGTTGAAGCACCTGCTTTAATTACAAGACCTATTCCTATACCAATGATAATCCCTGCATAAATACCTGCCAAAAATAAATCATCACAAAAATGACTTAAAGCATCTATTGATTGAAAAACTTCTAAAAAAAGTGGATATACAAATGTTGATATAATTGTTGTTAGAGCAAACTTTTTACCTAACATAAAATAACCAACAAAAAACATAATCACATTAATAGTCATAACTGTATAAGATAGGGATATGTCAAAGTAATAATTTATGAAAGATGCTATTCCTGTTGAACCACCTATAATAATATTATGTGGTATCATAAATGCTGTAACACCAAATGCCAAAATCATATTCCCTAGTACAATTAAAAAGATTGTTTTGAGTTTTTTCATAAAATAGCACTCCTTATTGTTTGGGTTAATAACTGATAGCCTTGATCATTGATATGTAATCCATCTACATATAAATTTTCAATAGGCTCGCCTTTCTTATTACATAAAGAAGAATAGACATTAATAAATTGTATATAATCATATACAATTACATTTTTCATTTCCTTAAATATCATTTTGAGCATATCATTACTTCTTAAACCACTTTTCTTTGCTTTATAACCATGTTCCTTTTCTATACAAGGAATACTACTTAATAAATAAATTTGACATTTTGGAAGATTGTTATGAATAATTTCTACCATTTCTTTAATATTTAATGCAATTTCTCTAGGACTCGCCATAACTGTATCTCCTAAATCATTTGTACCAATCATAATAATAACTTTGCTTGGTCGATATTTAATCACACCTTCATCTATAAAGTGAAGAAGCATATCACTTGTTATCCCACATATTCCACAATTATACTTATTTTTTATTTCAGGATAATATTTATCTAAGTCACATAACTCTGTTAAAGAATCACCATAAAAGACAATACCATCATCTTGAGCTGTCTTTTGTTGTATAATAATATTCATCATTCTTGTTAATACATATTCTCTTAGTTGATAATAATGTGTATCATATTTCATATTCTCTTTCATATCCATTCCTCCTATATAAACAAGACTTGAACACAAAACATATAAATAAGTGTTCCACCAAAGATAGATAATAATGTATTTCTTTTCCATAAATGTATCCCTATCACACTACATACACTTATCATTTCACATATACCATGATTTCCACTTATAAAATTAACATTCTTTAAACAATAAACAACCAACATTGCCATAATTGCATATGGTAACACATCCCCCAAATACTCAATAATGGGATTTGTTTTGTTTTGAAAAAACAAGAAAGGTAAAAGCCTTGTTAGTAAAGTAATTATGGCTATCACACCAATCAACAACAATTCATGCATATTTATTTCCTCCATGATACATTATTAATAATCCTACAATAATACCTATCATAGAGGGAATGATAAAATGACTTTGCCCAAAAATGAATAAACATAAAATACTTATCTCAAATCCTAAATATGTATAAATATGTTTAGAACTTGTTAGAAATTGCTCTAACACAATAACAACAAACAATGCAGTCATTGCAAAATCCAAACCTGTTGTATTAATTGTTAACATCGAACCAACCAATGAACCTAATACACTTCCAATAACCCAATAGCATTGATTGAAAAAAGATATTAAAAACAAATAAGTCCTCTTATCACAATCTTCTGGTACTTTTTCACTGACTAACAATGAATATGTTTCATCAGTTAATGAGAAAATCATATAAGGTTTATACTTTTCCATTCCCTTAAATTTTTTAATCATGGACAATCCATAGACCATATGTCTTGCATTAATAAAGAGTGTCATCATTGCCCCACTTATTAAAGATGCGCCTGATGTTAATAAGTTAATCGCAACAAATTGCATACTTCCTGCATATATAAACACACTCATCAACAATGCATATATCCAATGATATCCTTTACTTTCTAATAATAATCCAAAAGCCATTCCTAATACAATATATCCCATCATAATTGGTACAGATGTTTTTAATGCTTGTTTTACATTTATATTCATAATCTAACCTCACTTTGAGTATTATAACAAAAATAAAAAATGAATAAAATATAACTTTTCAAACATCATTGCTCATTATTCATATTTATTTGATATTTTCTCCATAAAAAAGGGACAAAATAAATTTTGTCCACTGGGTGATTAATCATCTTTGATG
>CAJUJC010000056.1 GCA_910586805.1 uncultured Erysipelotrichales bacterium
CAGCATATCTATACATTTGTAAATTCATAGCATGTTCAGCAACATTTCCAGCATTAACCAATTCAGCATTTAACCCAGTATTTGTAATTCCTAAAGTGAAAACAATTGGGAAAATAATTGAAGAACCATTAATACCAAATAGCCATAAAATATTTGAGAAAGCAAAAATTCCCATATACGCCCAAACATTATCTACTCCTGAAATAGCAGGTGTTAAAATGCTCATAATAAATTCTGGCAATGCCTTTCCCGTTGAAGCCATTAAAATTAAGTTAATCCCATAAATAACAATAATATTAGCAGCTAATGGTAATAACGAATTGACAAAGTTTGTTACAGCAGCTGGAACACTACTTGGGAATGTAAAAACAACTTTATTTCCCACAACTCGACAAATTTCAACTGATAGTAAACCAACAATCAAAGCAACAAACAACCCATCTGCGCCTAAATATTGCATTGATAGTTGTCCTTCGTTCACTTTAGCTGCAATCATTAAGAATACACACATAGCAATAATTCCATTGATTGCTGATTTCATTTGATATCTTTCAGCTAATGAATAACTCACACCGAAAGTTGTTACCAGACCAATTAATCCCATTGTCATTGTATATGGAATTGTAATCATATTATAATTAGCTACTGCCCATTGTTTCCAAGAAATCAGAGCTTTCATGAAAATGTTACTTGTATGAACATCAACAAGTTCTAAGTTTACTGGTGGATTCGCTACAATCAAGAAAATAGAACCCACAACAATTAATGCCAAAGACATCATCATACCATTAGAAATAGCTTGTAAATGTCTTTGATTCCCTAATTTATTTGAAAGAGGTGCTAACCACTTTTCTAATTTACTAATCATTTTTTTCTCCCCTTATTTCTAAAATTGCCATCCATTAAATTTAAATGTCCCCTCAACAACATTTTCTGGATCATATTCTTCTAAAATTTTTGCATATCTTTCCTTATAATCATTATCTATTTCTTTTTGAGGATAAACCTTACTTGCTTCATTTAAAAAGTGGAAAGAATCCCTACCCATTGCTTGTCCTCTAACAGTATGCTTATCTAAAGCATAATCAGGAATTTCAGGAAATCTACCCATCGCAAAAGACTTAATACAAATATTTTTCAACAAATCACTTGAACGGTCTTTTTCAGATGAACATAAATATCTTATTGCATGAATAAAATACATTGGTCTATCTCCATCTGAATAATCAAATTCTCTACTCATTTGATATAAATTATTAACCATAATAGCAGCCATTGGATTTCCCATACCAATATCCTCTACTGAAATTGTAAGTAATCTTCTCCAAAGTTTTTCTTCTAATTGAGGAGAAGAAATATACATTTCATATGCAAACATACATGCTTGTTCTTCCAATCCTCTACGAATTGATTTTTGTAATGCTGAGATAACTTCATCTCCAGCATAACCATTTCTTGTTGTAATTTTTGACCATGGATCATAATATTGTGCCATTGTTATCTTGCTCCTTTCTTTAATCTATGACATAATACAAATAAAGAGGTGATTGTTTTGAATCTTATACATTTATCAGAGAAATATGAACTTAATCATTTAGAAAAACAAATTGTTGAATATATCCAAGAACATATTTTAGAACTAAAGTCTATTGGCATACGTCAAATGGCAAAGGATAACTATACAAGCACTTCCACAATTTATAAACTTTGTAATAAGTTTGGTTTTGAAGGTTATAGTGATATGATTTATCATTTAACATCTACCAAGGATAATGATATCAACTTTAAAAATAGATATCTTGAATATAAAAGTTCATTTTTGTCTTTAGTATGTGACAAATCAAAGCGTATTATTGTTTATGGAGTAGGTTTTTCATTTCCTGTTGCAGAATATATCCAACAACGTTTAACCTTACTTGGTTATCAAGCATTATGTGCTGTTCATATGGAAATGTTTAGTGAACTTTTTAATAAAGATACAATTCTTATTATTGTCTCTTATTCAGGACAAACTCCTAGACTTAATGACCTTGTTCAAACTGCCTGTCAAAATCAAGTTCCTGTTGTCAGCTTTGTTGGTAATTCACATTCTCCTATTTATCAAGATTCTACTCTTTCTATTTTAATAGGAAACTATGATTCTTTCTCACATGATCTCAATAGACCTAATACTTTCTTTGGTGAAACAATTATCGCTTTTGAAACACTTTTATTTGATTAAAGTCACGACATAATTATACAAATATTTTTATTAAATTTAATTATTTGAATACATAAAAAAACATGTTACTAAATTTGTAATATGTTTTTTATGTTATTTAAATGAAAAAAGTATGATCTTATAAAAAAATATCTTTTTATTTAATCACACTTTTTACTCAAATGATATATAAGATAATCTAAACAATCTATTTCACTTTGCTTTTCGTGTAATCCTTCCAATAAACAGCAGCGATGTTTTCTTAACAATAAAATTAATGCTTTATAATCTTTTTTTCTATACAAACAAATAGCCTTATTGATAGTATCTTCACTACATTGAGAATCAATTAAATTTCTTAAAAAAGCAAACTGTTCATCTAAACACTCTACTAAAGGTTGCATATATATTTTCCCTATATTTTAACAACATACATGACAACATTCACAATTTTTTAAAGGAATTTCTCTAATCACAACCTGTCCATTAACTTCCATAATCGCATCTTCGTTGATAATTTCTCCAACACTATCTACTGTAATTGTTCCTGATTTAACATTTTTAATTGAATCTACATGTCCTAAAATTGAAGCATCTACATCTGAATATTCAAAAGCTAGATCTGTATCAATCATTTCACAATCAATCATTTTTAAATTTTTAACATAACACAATGGCTGTGTTCCAATAATCTTACAACGAATAAATGTAATATTTTCTGCAAACCATGCTAAATATTCACCCTTGACAACAGAATCCTTAACAACAACATTTCTACTATGCCAAAATGCATCTTTTGTATCTAAATATGAATTTGTAATTTCTAAATTATTCATATATTGAAAAGAATATTTGCCACCAAATTTTAAATTATTGATTTTGACATTGTTACTATTCATCATCATATATTCTGAAGTTATATCACTATCCTTGATTGTTATATTCTCACAATACCAACCAAATTCAGGAGAGATCACATGGCTATTTGAAACAACAGTATCACTACATTCTCTTAAAATTTTAATTCCTTGAATATCACACTGATCAATAAGTCCATGATGAGAATACCAAATAGGTGCTCTTGTCAACTCATCCATAGAACAATGAACTAACTCATAGCCTTGTGCATGCCATAGAGGATATCTTAAAGAAAACTGGCAATCGTGAATTTTGACTTGTCTTGTTTCTTTTAATACAGACTCACCATCTTGAGGCCCTGCAAAGATACAATGTCTAACTTCAGTATTTTTAACATTATATAAAGCTCTTTCTTCATCAAATGTCTTATTTTCAATCATTTTTATTATATTCATAACTCCACCTTCTTTCATATACTATTATATTCTTTTCTTCTCAAATAACAAATACTTATATTTTATGATTAGTCATGCCTTTAAAGCATATAAAAACGAGGATCCATGACCCTCATTTAAAAATACTTTGATTTAATCTTTTTATCCTTTAATACAATCTTCATCTACAATAACTCGACTATGTGATACATAGTCATGAATGAACTTGTTTTTAAACATATATACCAAACAAGATAAAAATGTTATAGCAATAGAAACTTGATACAGTATGGACGCTAGATTTTCATTCATATAACATTCAATAAATTGTATGAGTACAAAAGATGGATAAAATACAAATCCTTCTATCAATAACAAACATAAAACTCTTAAAATACATGTTTTTAATAATGAATCATTGTAGATAACTTTAAGATGACATATTTTTTTACCTATAGTTTGTCCTTTATTTATTATAGGAATCATAACAAAATACAAGACATAAACAACAAAGCAAATACACATTATGACACTACCCTCAAAGAGAGATAAATTGTGAAAATCAATTTGTGTTGCTTTTAATTGTGTTACAATAGAATAATAAAATAATGCTATAAAACTATACAATAGTAAACTCAAGAACCAATCTATAATATAAGCAAAAACTCTTCTTAAACTATTTCTTTTCTTCATTTTCTTCTACTATATATTTTTTATCTAAAGATTTAATAAATGGATAATAAATTAATCCTGAAACAATTAATACAACTATTTGTAGTAGTCCTCCTCGCCAATCATTACACATTAACCAACCCGCAATAGGTGCAGGAGTTGTCCATGGAATTGTAACACCTGTTGGATAAGGAACTAAGCCCATATACATTGATAAATAAGCTATCAATACAGAACATGTAGGTGCTAAAACAAATGGAACAAGCATCATAGGATTTAAAACAATTGGCATACCAAAGATAACAGGTTCATTAACATTGAAGATTCCAGGTAAGATTGATAATTTTCCAATTTGTTTCAAACGCTTAGATTTACATTTATATGCCATGATCATTGTAAGAGGTAAAGTTATACCAGAACCAGTAAGGAATACAAAGAAATTAATAAAATCCATAGTCACAATATATGGTCTTACTGCTGTTGCTGCTGTTTGATATATAGCTAAGTTTTCTGCACGTGTTGCATACCATATTGGATCCATAAAAGAATCAACAACTGATGAACCATGAATACCGAAAAACCATATAAATGAATTTAAAAATGATGCAAATAAAGTTCCTATTAAAGAAGTTGTAATATTAGCAAGTGGCATTTGTAAAGCTTGAATAACAAATGAAGTTACTGTTCCATATGGAGTTAATGAAACAAGAATTCTAACAATTAAGAAAATAGGTAATGTCACAGCTGCTGGTATTAATGCATTAAATGATCTTGCAACAAAAGAAGGAACACTCTCTGGCATCCTAATAATCCAATTTTTATTAACAACATAACTATAAATAGAAGTCGCTACTAAAGCAGTTATCATCGCTGTAAACAATCCTTGAGCTTCAAAGTTAGAAACTGCAAATCCACCATCTTCCATTTGAGCTAATAAAATAAAGTATGCTGACAAAGAAATACCAACCGCTGAAAGTGACTCAACTTTATTCTTAATAGCTAAACTATTAGCTATTCCAATAATAGAAAGCAATGAAACCAATCCTGTTGTTGCTGGAACCATAATATCCCAACACCAAGTTCCCCAAATATCCCCCAAAAGTGATGTCATTGTTTCTTGGAAAATAGGTAATGGGAAATCACCTATGATAATGCAAATAGACCCAACAATGAGTATAGGCATTGAAAACATCAAACCATCTTGTAAAGCACTTAAATATTTATTTTCTGAAAGTTTTGTTGATATTGGCATAAGTGTTTTATCTAACCAATCTGTAAATATATTCATAAGTTTCTCCTTTTATTATGTTTATTTAAATTGAGGCCAATAATCTTTATTTACCTCTTTGAATTCAGCAATAAGTTGTTTAGCAACTTCTACATCTCTTACAATTCTATTTTCAGTAAATGCTTGTAATAGTTTTAAATCATTATGTTCAAATACAGCATCAACAAGTAGTTTTTCACATGCATATTGATTTTCTAATAAACCTTTTTCAAATGTAGGAACTTCCCCAACTTGTAAAGGCATAATTTCATTTGCACCAATCAAGCAAGACACTTCTAACATCATTTCATTATCCAAATTTGTACAAATACCATTATTTTTCACCATGACTAATCCAAAATCTTGTGCATTATTAATAATAGATAAAACCAACTCAACAAGATATGCTGCATGAACATCATTATCTGCATAAACTGTTTTAGATTCAATATCATCAGTTGTTGCATGATTATTAGGATTTATGCGATAAGACAAATCATATTCAGTGCCTTTCATCTTTCCTAATTCTGTAACTTTCTTGCAATAATTAAATACTGTTGTTTCTCTTCCCTCAATAACTTCATCATATCTTGTTCTTTCTAAAGAATAATGAGAAAAGCTCTTATTTGGGTACAAATAATATAAGTTATATGTATTAGGTAATGAGTAAGGGAAATCACGCATCATTTCTAAATGATTTAAAAATGTAATACCCCAATGGTCATTTTCACCTGTAATTTTATTTTGGAATTGTTGATGTAATTCTTCATAATGATCTTGAATATATTTTAATAAATCAGGCATATGATCATACCCACTTTTACGATCAATTAATCTTGTAAACCAACCAAAATGATTTAATCCAAAATATACAGGTTGAATATCACTTCTTTTTAAACCAATTAATGGTAAATAAGCATCTAAAACACTTGTAGGCATATCACAAATATTAATAATTTTTTTATCATTTGGAAAAACTCTCTTTGTTGCTTCAGCAACAATGGCTGCTGGATTAGAATAGTTAATAATCCATGCATCTTTTGCATAAGTACGAATATCTTTAATGAGTTCAACCATTTGAATAACACTTCTTATTCCATAAGCTAAGCCTCCTGGTCCACAAGTTTCTTGACCAATAGTATTATATTTATAAGGAATTTTTTCATCATTATTTCTTTGATCCATACCACCTGCTCTAATTTGAACAAATGCAAAGTCCATATCCTTAAATGCTGATTCTTTATCTGTTGTATAATAATATTCAAGCCCTTCATAGTATTCTTGAAACATAATATGACCATAGTCCCCAACAATTTTTTGTCTATCTTCATCAATATCATATAAAACGACTTTTTTTAATGGAAAAGATTTTTGTAACATACATAATAATTCCATCATATCTGGAGTATATGTACTTCCTCCTCCACAAATTACAACTGAATATTTTTTTTGTTTCATAAATTTCCTCCTCTACATGATTATCAAAATGTGCACTCTTTTGATAATCAAATTTTAGCAAAAAGAAAACTGGTCCACAATAGAACCAGTCCCTTTAAAAATATGTTAACTTTTTTAAAAACATATTAACCCTCTTCTTTTTTCATCACTTCTGCAAGAATATTTTCCACAACAAATATCCCTGTTCCAACATAATAATCAGGCGTATCAAAAAGTTTATTATGTTTATATTCTAATTCAATATGATAATCAGACAACTGTGCTATTGTAGATTGTCTAGATGTTGTTATTGAATATATTGTATGTCCCATTTTTTTAGAAAGTTTAATAATTTGAATCAAATCAGCAGTTTCTCCACTTTTAGAAAAAATAATAGTAATAGAAGGATTACTTCGTGCATTAATACAATCAATAGGTGCTCCATCATATGCAAAAATATCAAATGAAGCTAATCTTTTTAAAAAGTAATGTGTAATAATATCAGAAAATCCTACACCAACCAAATATATTTTTTCATGTTTATGTTGATATATATCATCTATTAATTTTTGCACTTTATCAATATCAGCATTATTTACAAATTCAGATAAATGAGATAAGTTTTCAATAGAAACCTTTTGATGAATACTTTCATTTAATACATAAATCATTTGACTATATCCTACAAATCCTAATTTTTTAGCTAATTTTACAATTATTGTTGTAGATACATATGTTTGACTTGCAATATCTCGAATTGATATTTTTTGATTTCCTTTACTTAATTCATTTATTATTGTTTCAATAATAACAAGCTCTGTATCATTTAATATATATTTTTTTGTAATGTCATGTAAATTCATTGTGATCACGCCCTTCTATTGTTTCTATTGTAACAAAGGCATAATTGTAAAGTCAATTTATTAAACATATAGATTTCTAATAAATAACTGCTATATATTTTCTTTATTACTTTCAACTTCCTATATAATACAAGACAACCTTAATTTTTAAAAAATGACTTTAACAAAGTTTTTCCATCAACAAAAAAAGAAAGTTTTAAATAACTTTTCAACATATTATTTTATTACCTTTCTTTTCATATTTATTTTTATAAAATATGTTCTTCTAAAAAAACACCTATACCATCTTCATCATGACTTAATGTTATGAACTTTGCTACTTCTTGTAATTTAGGATTTGCATTCCCCATAGCCACACCAACACAATTTTGAATCATCTCAAAATCATTTAATTCATCACCAAATGTTAAAACTTGATTTAATGATATACCTAAATCATTACATATATTTTCTATCCCTTTTAATTTTGATAATTCTAAATGAGTAAATTCAAATAAAAATGATGCTGATCTCACTGCCCTATAATGGGTTGTATGAATATGCTTTTGGTAAAACTCCTCCATTTGATTAACAACATGAGGCTCAGCCATAAATACAAGCTTTTCGATATATTGTGTGTGATATGAAGTTAAATCATCTACAACAAATTTCACTCCATCACCTTTTGCAATGTTTGCTGCATAATCATTTGCTTTTATTGCATGAAACTCTCTTCCATCAAACAAACCGACATTCTTTTCAAAATCTTTAAAATTATCAAGAATATCTATAATATATTTTCCATCCATCAAACAATTTTTACTCACTTTATTTGTTTTAACATTTAAACAATGACCGCCATTTAATCCAATAATAAAATCAACACTATTTTGTAATCCCCATTCTTTTACAAATTTTTCAATAGCACAAACAGGTCTACCAGTAGCTATACCAAATAAAATATTTTTATTTTTTAATTTTTTTATTGTTTCCTTTGTTTTGAAAGATATATTTCCATCACTGGTTAATAAAGTTCCATCTATATCACATAATACCAATCGAATATCATCTAACATTTCATTTATCCTCACTTTGTTATATATATTTTATTAGATTTTAAAAATAAAGACAATTATTTATGAATGGTTTATATATTTTGATAATATATCTTTCTTGTAAATGAAAATATATAGAATAATAGACAAACATGATGCAGCAATAGCATCTAATATAGAATGTTGTCTAACAAACATTGTTGATAAGGTAATGAGTATTGTAGAGCCAATCACAAATATTTTAACCCAATTATAATTTTTCAAATGTTGACTTTTTAATAATGCTATCATACATGCTATTGAATTAAAGACATGAATACTTGGTAAAACATTTTCACATTGATCAGCTGAATAGATCCATTGTGTTAGATAAACACTCAAAGGACTTCCAGTAATTATTTCTGGTCTATGATTAAAGCTAGTAGGAAATACTGTATATATAATCAAACATATTGTCATTCCTACAAATAAAAATGTCACACATTGATAAAATTCTTTTTTATCTGCAAAAAATAAAAAGTATATTGTTCCAGCAACAAATAAATACCAATAAATGTATGGGTAAATAAACCATGATACAAATGGTATTAATGCATCTATCTTTGTATATACATCATAACAAATAACCTCTCTAAAATTTTGTAATCCAAAATACCAAGGTACATATATTATAAAATATGAAAATACCCATATATGTTTATAATCATTGACTTTCTTAAATTGAGATATATGTTTAAGTTCCATTATTTTCCACCTTTCTTACTCTTTTATTTTACTTAATACTTCTAAAGAAAAACAAAAGAAAGAGAGAAGATTTAATTAAAAATATAAAACACTAAAAATGAAATAAACTTAAAAAGTTATAGATTTACGAATAAGTTTTATTCATTAGATATATGTGAATTAAATTTTCCCTTTTGCCCCTTTATATTTTTCATATTATCAATATTATTTCTTAGTGAAATTGTTAATATTACTATCAATTTATTATTATATAAAAAAAGGATATAGAATTTCAATACCAATTTTTATATTCTTACTCCATTCTTTAACAACCATAAGTTATAATTTATAAATTTTCTCTACTTACTTTTGTAAATTTAAATTAAAAAAGCGAAACTCTATGGTTTCACTTTTCTCTTGGTTGTATTAAAGAAAATCTTTGAATAAATCCACATGCTATTTTTTCACCAGAATTGCCAGATGGTTGACTTTGAAAATCATCAGCACGATTATGAATAACAATTGTTTTACCCATAATCTCTTCTACATTCAATTTATCTATATAGACCATTCCCCAAGCAGTTCCTTGTGTTGCAAATAGTGGAGGAAGATCTCCTAAATGATAAGGATGTGGACAATTGTTTGGATTAAAGTGCCCTTTTGTTCCTGCAAAAGGTTCATTAGCTGAGCCACTGCAACTTCCTCCCTCATGAATATGGAAACCAAATATTCCACCTTGGCAACGATCTGACTTAGGTAAATGATTAACTTGATAAATCATTACAAGTTTACCTTGATAATCATAAAAAGTTACATTGCCTTCAATACCATCTATTCCATTAATTAATGCAAAAGCACGTGGTGGTTCTTCTAACAATGACAATATCTCATTTGTCATTGATGTCTTTCTTGCCTTCATTGTATCACCATTATATCATATGAAACATTCATATATATGTGACAAGAAAGTTGAATTTATATTAATTTTATTAAGCAATTTTCTTTTTTTCAGCAGCCATTATTACAACAACAGCACCTAAAATAGAAACACCCATACCAATCATTAAAACACTATGAACACCAATGACATCAATAAGCATACCTCCAATAAGATTTGCTAAAATACCACTTCCAGTAATTGCCATTGGTACCATTGATTGACCCTTAATAACATCTTCTTTTTTTATAATTTCATTAACATAATAAACACTTGCAGGAATAAAGATTGCATAAGCTGCAATTTGAGTAAATTGCGCAATATAAATCATTGTCATATCAGTTGCCAAGAATGTAATTCCATGTTTAACGGCAAACATAATAACTGAAATCTTAATCAATGTTGTACAATCAATTTTCTTTCTAATAGCATTAAACATTCCCATTGCAGGCAACTCAACAATTGCAGCAATAAACACTGCAATACCCATACTACTCTCTGTTCCATGAATTGGAGTAATGACTTGAATAAAGAAATTATTAATAATTGTATGTGTAAAAAAGACAAGAACAACCCCTAAAACAAAAATCATAAATTTTTTATATGCTTTACAAAATTCTAAAATAGAAAGTTGTTTTTCTTCTTTATTTGTTGTTTCATTTTCAATAACAATTTCTTTCTTTTGATTTTTTGGTACAACATAGCTATAAACAACAAGAATAAAAATAGCATTAAGAATAATATAAACCAAAGGAATTTGTTTTGCTCCAAATTGTTCTACCAAATAACCCAAAGCTAATGACACAAGTGCATAAGCTGCACTTCCTAAACCTCTACCAAGACCATAGTTAATTTCAATACCATATTTTTCAAATACAAATGCTAGTGAATTTAATAATGGTTGTAACGTTGTCATAAGCGTTGCTATTCCTACAAACAAACATAGAATAACTGGAATAGCACTTCCCATAAGGTATAAAACAATTGATAATGCAGTTGCTCCAATTAAGAAAATATTAACAATTGTTCTTAATTCAATATGTTTATTTTTATCAGCATAAGAGGCAAGTGCAGGCTGTGTAAATACTGAGATAACACTAACCAATGCTAATATAACACCAATCAAAGAATTTGATACACCTTTATCCAATAAATAAACTGATGCATATCCCATCAAACCACAAAAACTTCCAAAGTAAAGAATTTGTGTTAAAGAATATTTTACATCCAATAATAATACTTTTCTCATTTTATTCCTCCTCTAACTGATGATATATTGGTTGCATTTTTTCAAATGTACAATATTTTTCAAATCCTAAAGCGATTAATTCCTTTTTCGCTTCTTGTATATATGCTCCAAGATGTTCTTCCTTATGAGAATCACTTCCTATTGTGATTATTGTTCCACCTAATTCTTTATATAACTTTAAAATATCTCTTGATGGTGTCATATCTTTTATACCATATCTATGATAAGATGTATTCACTTCTATTCCTTTTCCATCTTGAATGACTTGTTTTAATATTTTTTCAATTAAGGGTTTCACTTTTTCAAATGGATAGACACCTTTTTCATCATAACGAACAATTAAGTCTAAATGTCCTAAAACACTATAATCTTTATATTGACTAATCACATCATAAATTTCTTGATAATATCTTTCATTATATTCCTGTTGTGTTTTTCCTTTTTGAAAATCTTGTGTCCAAAATTCTTGATCATTTACTTGATGACAAGATAAAATAATGAAATCAAAAGAATACTGATTATACAATTTTTGAAATTGGGGAATTGTATGAACTTGCATACCAAATTCTAATCCCATTTTAATAGTCATATTTTTATATTTGTTTTGTAAATCCTTGATTTGTTTTTCATACCTTGGATAATCAACATTAGCAAATGGTTCACCATTTCTATACATAATTTCTTTACCACTATCCCAATCCAATTTAATTCCATAATCAACATGATCTGTGAAACAAATTTCATTAATACCTTTTTTAATCGCATCTTTGACAACATCTTCCATTAAATAAGTAGAATCATCACTATATTCACAATGAACATGATAATCAGCTAACATATATACACCACCTCTCGCTTTCTTATTGTATCATCTTTTTTAAAACATTCCCAATTTTTTAGTATTATGAAAATAAAAAAGTATTCGATATGAACACCTTAATATTGTAATTTTTTAATTCTTCCAAACCCAATTGTTCCTTCACCTGTATGTGATAAAATAACAGCCTTAAATTCATGAATTTCTATGGGTTGTTGAATAGTATCTTCTAAATCTTTTTGTAATTCTTTTGCAGTTTCTTCATTAAATGCATGAATAATCATCCACTGATAATCATCAACATCAATATCTTTTGTAACAACTTCAATACCTTTTTTATATGCTTTATGTAATGTTCTAACTTTATCTTGAACATCAATAGCACCATGTTCGACCTTTAATAATGGTTGTATTTTTAGCATACCTGCTAGTTTTGCAGCTGCTGGAGAAATACGTCCACCATTTTTAAGCGTTGTTAAGTTTTCAGGTATTAAAATAGCAAACAGGTTTGTTTCTTTTTCAATGATTTCTTTAATTTGTAAAGTTGTATAACCCCTATCCAACATATC
>CAJUJC010000057.1 GCA_910586805.1 uncultured Erysipelotrichales bacterium
GAGTGTGATAATTATAATAAATTATTAAAAGATAATCCAATTGATATTCAATTATTAGGTATTGGTTCTAATGGTCATATTGGATTCAATGAACCAGGAACACCTTTTGATGCAGTTACTCATAAAGTTGATTTAAAACAATCAACAATTGAAGATAATGCAAGATTATTCTTTGATGGAAAAATTGAAGATGTACCAACTCAAGCTGTAAGTATGGGTATTGCAAATATCATGGAAGCAAAAAAAGTATTACTCATTGCTTGTGGTGAAGGAAAAGCTAACGCTATTAAAGGGATGGTTGAAGATCCTGCAACTACTGAATTACCAGCTAGTGCATTACAAAACCATACAGATACTATTTTGGTTGTTGATGAAGCAGCAGCTAAATTATTAACTAAATAACTGAAGAAAAAAAGTGGAATAAATTTCCACTTTTTACATATATTCAACAAGAATTTCAACAACATTTTCTAAAAATTTTTTATCTCTTTGGGTAAAGCGTGTATATGAAGGAGAATCTATATCTAAAACTCCAAATAATTCTTTATCTTTAGTAATGATTGGAATGACAATTTCACTACGACTATTACAATCACAGGCAATGTGTCCATGAAATTGATGAACATCATGGACTACGAAAGTGCGTCTTTGATAAGCAGCACAACCACATACCCCTTTTTCTAAAGGAATACGTACACAAGCAGGCTTTCCCTGAAATGGACCTAATACAAGTTCCTTACCATCAAATATATAAAATCCAACCCAATTAATATCATCAAGTGCTTGATTTAATACAGCTGTTGTATTTGCTAGATTAGCAATTATATTCGATTCATCTTTAATTAAATTATAAATTTGTTCTAGAAAAAGATTATAATTCATTGCTTTCACCTCTTTTTTAGTATACCATACTTTTAGAGGTGATGTATGATGAAAAATAAAAAAATGGAAAAAGTTGCAATGAATGAAAACAATCCAAATTATTCATTAGCAATTTCAAGAAAACAAGATATTTATCAAAGACAAAATGATTTAAGAACTCCATTTGGTAGAGATTATACACGTATTTTATTTTCGGAGGCATATCGTCGTTTGAAACACAAAACACAAGTCTTTTTTGCTCCTGAAAACGATCATATTTGTACACGTGTAGAACATATTAATCTTGTTGAATCTATTTCTCATACAATCGCTCATGAATTAGGGTTGAATACTGAATTGACTAAAGCTATAGCTATTGGGCATGATTTAGGTCACGCTCCTTTTGGTCATGGTGGAGAAACTATCTTAACAACAATTGCAAAAAAACATGGATTAAAAAAGTTTTGGCATGAAAAAAATAGTTTGCATTTTGTAGATCATATTGAATTATTAGAGGATGATGAATATAATTACCATAATCTTAATTTAACTTATGCTATTCGTGATGGAATTATTGCACATTGTGGAGAGGTCAATCAAAAATATATTCAACCAAGACAAGAAATTGTTGATCTTGATATATATCAATATGCAGGGCAGTATAATCCATGGACTTATGAAGGATGTGTTGTGAAGATGGCTGATAAAATTGCTTATCTAGCAAGAGATATAGAAGATGCTTTAAGACTTCATATTTTATCACGTGAAGATATTTTATGTTTAAAGGAAGAACTCAATGGTATTTGTAGTCATCCATTGAATGGTGTTAATAATGGATCTATTGTTAATTATTTCATTTATGATGTTATTGAAAATTCAAGCATTGAAAAAGGAATTGGTTTATCAGATGAAGCATTAAGTGTCATGAAGACAATAATGTCTTATAATTATAAACATATTTATTTAATCGATAAGGCAAAGATTCATAATCGATATGTAGAACTTATTCTTAATTCTATTTTTGATTTCTTATATCAATATAAAAATGATGAATATATTATAGATTCTTTACAAGCCCAATATCAACATTATCCTAAACTTATATCAACATATATAGAGTGGTTAGAAAGGTATGCCTTATTAAAGAATTATCAAAGAAAAAAAGAATATAAAAATAAAATTGTTTATGATTTTACTCAAGATTCTTTATCTTTAGAAAAAAGTATTTTAGATTATTTATCAGGAATGAGTGATCAGTTTATTATTCAAGTTTTTAATGAATTAACGACTTTTAATTAAAATATGACTACACGTTGAAAATAAAATATGATAGAATAAATGATTGAAACGAGGTGAAGTTTATGCCAATTAAAATACCTGACAATTTACCTGCAACTAAGATATTGAGAGAAGAAAATATTTTTATTATGGATGAAACTCGAGCAACAACGCAAAGAATCAGACCATTAAAATTATTGATTTTAAATATAATGCCTACAAAAGTTGTGACAGAAACACAATTATTAAGAATGTTATCTAATTCACCTTTACAAATGGAAGTGGATTGGATACATATGGCAAGTCATGAGTCTAAAAATGTTTCTAAAGAGCATTTGTTGGCTTTTTATAAAACTTTTGATGAGGTTAAAGATAATAAGTATGATGGTTTGATTATTACAGGGGCTCCTGTTGAAAAGTTAAAGTTTGAGGATGTTGATTATTGGAAAGAATTAACTGCTTTGTTGGAATGGTCAAAGACTCATGTATTTAGTAGTTTTTTTATATGTTGGGCAGCACAGGCTTCTTTACATTATTTTTATGGAGTTTCTAAGCAATTACTAGATCATAAACTAACAGGTGTTTATTTACATCGAACAAATGTAGATAAAATGAAAAGAAAGATTTTAAGGGGATTTGATTATCAGTTTTATGCTCCTCATTCTAGATATACAACAGTATCAAAAGAAGATATAGAAAAGATTAATGAATTAGACATATTAGCTGAATCTGATGAAGCAGGTGTGTATATTGTTGCCACAAAAGATGGTTCAAGATTTTTTGTGACAGGACATCCTGAATATGATCCTGATACATTAGATAAAGAGTATCGTAGAGATTTAGCAAATCCTGATATTGTAAGCGAAATGCCTAAGAATTATTATTTAAATGATGATATTAATCAGGAAATTCAAGTGAAATGGCGTTCTCATGCATATCTTATTTTTGCTAATTGGCTTAATTATTATGTATATCAAGAAACACCATATGACTTAGATGAATTGAAGGAAAGGTAGCCTTTCCTTTTTCTTTTTGTCATATATTTCCAATCAATATTATTTGAAAAACGTTGAATTTTGTAGTATAATTTTTTGCGTATATGGAATATGGGAGGTAGACTATGGGAAAGAAAAGTTTAATATCTATTATTTCTTTATGTGTATTGATGTCAGTATTGACAGTTTTTAATATAAGTGGTGTGTCAGCTGAGGATGAAAAATATAGTAATGGTCCTGAAGTTACAGATTATTTTACAGTTATTGATGAAAATGGTGAACCACAAATCATTTATTTTGATGATATAGAAGATAACGAAGAGGATGTTGAAAAACTAACAAAAGAATATAAACTTATTGTGCAAAAGGATGATGAGAGAGAGGTTGT
Organism: uncultured Erysipelotrichales bacterium; assembly: GCA_910586805.1. GTDB lineage: Bacteria > Bacillota_I > Bacilli_A > Erysipelotrichales > Coprobacillaceae > MGBC140090. Next base: position 3,523 of record CAJUJC010000057.1, read on the forward strand.
TGAAACTTTTGAAACTTTAGAAGAAGCAAAACAAGCTCAAAAGGAAGTAGAAAGTATTCAATCATTTTCTCGTACACGTTCAGTTGAACAACCAGAATATTTAATAGAAGAAAAAGAAAAAACAATTACATATGGTGTTGCATATATTGCAGCAACTTCAAAGGGAAAATCATATGTAACATATAACAATCTTTCTAATCCTGGTTATGATGGTTATACAACAGGAAGTTATGCCAAAGATGCTGCTTATATAGAAACAACATCAAGTGGCAAAATTAAAGCTATGCAATCAGGTGTTATCATGGAACTTAATAAGGATGATGTAACAATCGTAGATTATAAAGATGCAAATATTTCATATTATATTGTTCAAAATGGATATTTATATCATAAATTCTATTATGGTACAAGTGGGAAATATAATACATATCGAGTTGGTTATAAATTATCTTATTTGAATGAAAATGTAAAATATTATAGTTATGATGGTCATTATTTTTATAAAGATTATCCAACAATGATTAAGGATTATCAAGATGACGTAAGAACTCATTCAGTAAATCCAAAGAGTCCATATTATAATTATTATCAATATCTTTCACATAGAACTCAAACAACTTTAAAAGCTACTGATCTTGATTCTATTGTTAATGATAAAGTAGGAACAAGTAATTCTAAAATGAAAAATTTAGGAAAAAGTTTTATAAGTCATCAAAATACATATGGTGTAAATGCTCTTTTGATGTTTGGAGTTGCTGGTAATGAAAGTGCTTGGGGAAAAAGTTCAATTGCTAACAATAAAAATAATTTGTTTGGACATGGAGCTGTTGATAGCAATCCTTATTATGGAGCAAATGGATATGAAAGTCCTGCAGATAGTATTAAATATCATGCTGAAAAATTTATTTCAACAGGGTATTTAGATAATGAAGATTGGAGGTATAATGGGGGACATCTAGGAGATAAAGTTTCAGGTGTCAATGTTCGTTATGCTTCAGATCCTTATTGGGGAGAAAAAGCAGCAAGTGTAAACTATTATTATGATATTGATATAGAAGAAGATTATGGACGTTACACAATAGGAATCATTAATGGTGTGCAAAAAAATTATAAAATGTATAAAGAACCTTCTCTTACAGCTTCAGTAACACATGTTTTAGGTGCTAAAAATGATAGAGGGGTTACGAGTCCAAGAACATATAATTTACCAGTTGTTATTTTAGATACAGTTACTGACTCATCAGGTAATCAATGGTATAAAATTCAATCAGATACTGCATTAAATAGTAATAGAACAGATACTAAATATAATAATCAGTATGATTTTGAAAGAGATTATTTATATATTCCTGTAACAGGAGTTATAATTGTTAGTAAAGGTGAAGTGAATGTACCTACATATTTAACTGGTGATGTTAATGGAGATGGAAAAGTTTCATCTTTAGATTATATTCAAATTAAAAACCATATTATGAATTCTAAAATATTATCTGGTGCTTCATTGTTAAGAGCAGACGTTAATGGAGATGGAAAAGTTTCATCTTTGGATTATATAAAAATTAAAAATCATATTATGGGTACTAATAAATTATTTTAGAGGAGTTTGTATATGAAATTAAATAAAATTATAAAATTATTAATAGTTCCTTTATTAATGTTAAATTTAATGTTTTCCAATAAAGTGGATATATCAGCTGCTTCATTTTCAGTAAGCAAAAGTACATCTAGTGTAAAAGCTGGTGGAACTTTCAATGTTAATATTAAAGCTTCAGGAGAAGGAAAGTTTAATATTTCTGTTTCAAATGGAAGTACTAGTACCAAATCTCTTTGGGTTACAGGGAGTGCTTCAGTATCAGTGAAAGCAGGACAATCTGGAACAACAACTGTCACAGTTACTGCTGTTGATGCAACTGGGTATGATGAAACTCCAATTACAGGAAGTAAGAGTGTGTCAGTTTCTATTCAAAAACCAACTTCATCAAATAACAATAAGCCTTCATCAAGTAATAAGCCCTCATCAAACAATAAACCTTCATCAAGCAATAAACCCTCAAATACAGATACACAAAATCCTGTTGTAGATACACGTTCAAAGGATAATAATTTATCTTCATTATCTGTTTCTCAAGGGCAATTATCACCAACATTTAGTGCAAGTGAAACATCTTATAAAGTTGAATTGACTAGTGATATTAAAGAAATCAATGTTAGTGCAAAAGCAAAGGATTCAAAATCTAAGGTTTCAGGGACAGGAAAACATGAACTTAAAATAGGTGAAAATAATATTACTGTAAGTGTTGTTGCTGAAAATGGTTCTAAGAAGACATATACAATTAGTGTGATTGTTATTGAAAAACCTGAAGTATTTATAAAAATGGGTGAACAAAATTTAGGTGTTTTAAATGATTACTCAAAAGTAGATACTCCCAAAGGTTATGAAAAAACAAGTATTAAGATAGAGGATAAAGAAGTAATTGCTCTCAAAAATGAAGTGAATGGACTAACTCTTTTATACATGCAAGATGAAAATAACAAAAATAGTTTTTATGTGTATGATAATGGAAGTGTTTATCTATATCAAACTGTTTCTATTTATGGAAATCAATATATTATTGTGAAGAGTCCTGATAATTTGATGGAAATATCTCAGATGGAACAAGTTAAAGTGAAGATTGGTGAAATAGAATTAGATGGATGGAAATATAAAGAAGAAGAGTTAACTAATTACAGCATTGTTTATTTAATGAATAGTGAAGGTAAAGCTCATCTTTATTCTTATGAATCTACTGAAGGCACTTTACAATTATATACACCAGTAGTTACCAATGATGATTCATTAAATACAATGACATATGTATTTATGGGTACAACTGGAGTATTTGCTATGACTTCTATTGTTGGGTTTGTTATGTATTTTAGATTTAAAAAGAAATCTATTTCAGCAATTAAAGATTATTATGAAAGAAAAAATCAAGGTTAATCCTTGATTTTTAATCTTTTAAATGCAATGTTTCATATTCTTTTAAAGTTGTGATAATATCATTGTATATTTTTTTATCAACATAATCTAATAACTCGTTTGAATTCACAAATTTGTATTCAGTATGTTCATGTGATATTTGAACATGATTATTGGTAGGTACACATAAAAATCCAATCCCTACTGTTTGATAGTTTGGTCTTATGGCTGTAAATGTATATACAGGTTTAAGTATTTTTATATCTAATCCAGTTTCTTCTTTTAATTCTCTAATCAATGCTTCATGAGGTGTTTCACCATACTCAAGACCACCTCCTGGTAATTCCCAATATCCTAGCCCATCACTAGATGGTCTCGTTCTTTTAAGTATTAAAACTTGATGACGATAGATGACAATTCCTTTCACTGTAATATGAAATTTTACATTATCCATATAATCACGCTCCTTTTCATTATTTATTATCATAACACTTTTTCATAAAAATGTAACAATTTATTTAAATAAATGTTATAATAAAAAAAGAGGTGATTTTAATGATAGATTTTTTAGAAGAAGTTAATAAAAGAAAAGAAGAAATGATAGAAGATATTAAAATGTTATGTCGTATTCCTTCCGTTTTAGATGAAGAAACAGCTGGAGAAAATCAACCATTTGGAAAACCATGTCGTGTTGCATTGGATACAATGTTAGCTATTGGAAAAAGAGATGGCTTTGAATGTGTGGATGTTGATGGATACGCAGGACATATTGATATTGGTGATAAAGAAGAAATGTTTGGTGTTTTAGGACATTTAGATGTTGTACCTTGTAATCCAACTGGTTGGAATACTGATCCATATGATGCTGTTATAAAAGATGGCAAAATGTATGGAAGAGGGGTTGCAGATGATAAAGGACCTTTAATTGCAGGGTATTATGCAGCTAAAATTATTCATGAATTAAATTTGCCTGTTAAAATGAAAACGCGTATTATTTTTGGGTGTAATGAAGAAAATGGGTCTTCTTGTGTAAAGTATTATTTTACAAAACAACCATTTCCCCAAATGGGATTTACTCCTGATGCTGAATTTCCTGTTGTTCATGGTGAAAAAGCTGGGTGTCATGTCGTTGTTAAGGGAGAAGTAGATAAGGAAAACATCATTGGTTTATATGCAGGTACAAGAGCTAATATTGTTCCTGAAGTGTGTGAAGCTTATATACTAGGGAATTATAAACAATACAAAGAATCTTTTATAAAATATTTGGAAGATTATAAATTAAAAGGAACTGTTGAAGAAGAAGGAAACCATACAAAATTAACATTGGTAGGTAAATCTGCTCATGCTTCGTTACCTGAGTTAGGTATTAATGCTGTTACTTATATGTGTCATTATTTAGCGACGATTTCAGAAAATAAAGTTGTTCATTTTATTAATGATTGTTTTTTTGAAGATCATTATGGTGATAAGCTCGGTATTAAGTTTGAAGGACTAATGGGACCACTAACTGTTAATTTGGGTATTTGTAACTATAAAGATGGACATCTACAAATGACAGTTGATATGCGTGTTCCTCATGAAGTGACAGAAGATCATTTAAATAAAGCATTAAATGAAAAAGTAGAAAAATATGGATTAACACAAATAACAGATTTAGGGAAAGCATTATATATTGATCCAGAAAGCGAATTGATTACTAAACTTCATAATGCATATGTAGAATTTACAGGTGATCATGTTAATAAACCACAATCTATTGGTGGAGGAACTTATGCAAAATCAATGCCTAACTGTGTAGGTTTTGGTCCACAATTTGTTGATACTGATAACAAAATTCATCAAAATAACGAAGAAATTTCTATTGATGATTTAATGAAAGCAACAGCTATTTACGCAAAGGCTATTTATGATTTAATTAAAGAATAGGGTGTAAAAACCCTATTTTTTATTGAATAAAGAATAAAAATTATGTATAATATCTTTTGGATATGCGGTCGTGGTGGAATGGTAGACACGCTACTTTGAGGGGGTAGTCAACATTCGTTGGTGTGAGTTCAAATCTCATCGACCGCACCATTTTTTTATATAACATATATCATATGTCATAATATGTTTTTTATTTGGAGGAAAAGTATGAATACTGAAATTATTAAAACAATGGAAAATGAATTAAATGTCACACAAAAGCAAATTGAAAATGTTTTATCTTTATTAGAAGAAGGTGCAACTGTTCCTTTTATTGCACGTTATCGTAAAGAAAAAACAGGTGGATTAAATGAAGACCAAATCAGAGAAATTTCTAAAGTTTATGAATATCAAGTCAATTTACAACAAAGAAAAGAAGATGTTATTCGTTTGATTGAAGAAAAAGGTTTAATGAATGAAGAATTAAAAAATAATATTTTAAAAGCAACAAAACTTAGTGAAGTTGAAGATTATTATAGACCTTTTAAAGAAAAGAAAAAAACAAAAGCATCTATTGCTAAAGCAAAAGGATTAGAAGGATTAGCATTAGAAATTTTAAAGTTGTATAGACAATTTGATTTAGAAAACGAAGCTAAAAAATATATCACTGAAGAAGTGAAAACAGTAGAAGAAGCCATTCAAGGGGCTAAAGATATTATTGCTGAACAAATCAGTGATGATCCAAGATATCGTAAATATACAAAAGATATGATTTATAAAACTGGTATTATACAAACAAAAGTGAAGAAGAAACATGATGATGAAGATGGTATTTATGAAATGTATTATGATTATCAAGAAAGAATACAATCACTTGCATCTCATAGAGTTTTAGCAGTGAATCGTGCTGAAAAGGAAAAAGTCATTACTGTTTCTATTGTTATTGATGTAGAAAGATTTGAAACATATATTTTTAATGGAATGATGAGAAGAAGAGAATCTAATATGGATGTTCTTATGAAAGAATGTGTCAGCGATGCATTTAAACGTTTAATCTTCCCATCAGTAGAAAGAGAAGTCAGAAGCGATTTGACTGAACAGGCACAAATACAAGCATTGAGTGTGTTTTCTATCAATTTAGAAAATTTATTATTACAAGCCCCACTAAAAGATAGATTTGTATTAGGGGTAGATCCTGCCTTTAGAACAGGGTGCAAACTCGCAGCCATTGATCCAACAGGAAAAGTTTTAGATATTAATAAAGTATTTATTACATTGCCTAAAAATGATTATTCTAAAGATGAAAAAATATTATTATCAATGATACAAAAATATAATATTGAGATTATTGCTATTGGTAATGGAACTGCAAGTAGAGAAACAGAAAGTTTCATTGCTGAGTTTATTAAAAAGAATCATTTGAATGTTCAATATGTCATTGTATCTGAAGCAGGGGCAAGTGTTTATTCTGCAAGTTCAATTGCGAAGGAAGAATTTCCAACTTATCAGGTTGAAGAACGTTCAGCTGTTTCTATTGCAAGACGTTTACAAGATCCATTGGCAGAACTTGTGAAAATAGAACCTAAAGCGATTTCAGTAGGACAGTATCAACATGATATGAATCAAAAGAAATTAACTGAACAATTAGATTTTGTTGTAGAAAAAGTTGTCAATCAAGTAGGAGTTAATATTAATACAGCTTCTCCTTCACTTTTACAATATGTATCAGGGTTATCTATGAGTTTAGCTAAAAATATTGTAAAGTATAGAGAAGAAAATGGAAAATTTACAAGTCGTGATCAAATTAAAAATGTAAATAAATTAGGGAATAAAACTTATGAATTAGCAGTGGGCTTTTTAAGAATTATTTCAGGGACTGAGATTTTAGATGAAACAAGTATTCACCCTGATAATTATGAAGATGCAACGAAGCTTCTTCATTATTTACAACTTACAAAAGAGGATATTGGGACAGCCCATGCAAAGGAAATCGTTACTCAAGCAAATAAAGAGCAAATACAACAAGAATTAAAAATGAATGAATTTTTAATAGATGATTTATTAGATGCTTTTGTTTCTCCTCATCGTTCTCCTCGTGATTCTTACAATACTCCAGTTTTAAGACAAGATGTTTTAAAGATTGAAGATTTAATAAAAGGTATGAAACTACAAGGCGTTGTTAGAAATGTTGTGGATTTTGGTGCGTTTGTAGATATTGGTTTAAAAAATGATGGACTTATTCATATTTCTAAAATGTCTAAACAAAAAGTGAAACATACATTAGACGTATGCCATGTTGGAGATATTTTAGATGTTTATGTATATGATGTTGATTTGAAAAAGAAAAGAGTGGCATTATCTTTAATGGAGGTAGAATAATGGAATTGATTGGTTATCCTAAATGTAGTACATGTCAAAAGGCATTAAAACATTTAAAAGAAAAAGGTTTTCATATAAATATGAGACATATTGTAGAAGATGTTCCAAGTTATGATGAACTTAAATCATGGATTGAAACATATAATCAGGGAATTAAACCTTTCTTTAATACTTCAGGTATGGTTTATAGGGAACTAGGACTTAAGGATAAGATTAAAGATATGTCTGTGGAAGAAGCTTGCCAATTATTATCGTCTCAAGGAATGTTGATTAAAAGACCTTTATTGATCATGGATGATCAAATTATTATTGGTTATAAAAAAGATTTATATGATGCTTTATAAGGATTGAAAAATCCTTTTTTCTTTATAAAGAAAAACGAGCAATATGCTCGCTTTAGTCTTGTTTTAAATGATTAATATTGACATATTCAGGAATACCATTTTTATAACTTAATGGAACTTCACCTTGAATTAATGGATATAGGTAATCATATAAAGCTTGAGTAATATCATTATGATCTTTATTAATCCATTCAATAGGGATACGTTGTTCTAAATTAGCTATTGTTGATACATCTTTATAATCACATTCAATAGTATATGGATTATTATTGATTCTATTGAAAACCATCATCATACCTGTTTTACCAGCCATTGAAGTTTTCACTGCATAACGTCCAATTTCAAATGATTCATCTAAATCAACTTGAGAAGCAATATGCATAGCACAACGTTGTAAAACATTCAATTCGATACTTCTCACTTTACACTTAAATTCTTTATAAACCATTGTTTCTAGAACTTTTCCAGTACCTGAATGTAAAATATGCCCAAAAGCATCACGTTTTGCATATTTAGAATCAGAATCTAAAAACTCACCATTTTCAGTTTTAATACCTTCACTCACTGCAATAATAATACTTCTTTTCTTCTTAAAAACTTCACGAATATCATTTAAAAAGTTTTCTTTAATAAAAGGGACTTCAGGTAAATAAATTAAATCAGGAGCATCACTATATTGAGTTCTTGCTAAAGCACTAGCAGCTGTTAACCATCCAGCATTTCTTCCCATGATTTCAACAATTGTCACAGAATTTAATTTATAAATTGAACTGTCATAAGCGACTTCTAACATTGATGTTGCAACATATTTAGCTGCTGAACCAAATCCAGGAGTATGATCAGTACCCATAAGATCATTGTCAATTGTTTTAGGAATACCGATAAAACGAATAGGTGATTTGATGATTTTTGCATAAGTTGATAACTTAGCAACTGTATCCATAGAATCATTACCACCAATATAATAAACATCAGTAATTTCTAATTTTTCAAAAGTTTGAAATAACGATATATAAGTTTGTGCATCATCTTCATATGTAGGTAATTTATAACGACAAGAGCCTAAGTACATAGCAGGTGAACATTTCAATTCTTTAATCGCTTCTTCATTATCAAACATTTCAGCTAAATCCATATATTTATCTTCTAACAAACCTTTAATACCATTAATCATTCCATAAACATGATCAAATTGTTTTGTATCAATACATTCAGCAATAATACCAGCTAAAGATGCATTGATAGCAGTAGTTGGACCACCAGATTGTCCAATAAAACAGTTTCTTTTTTTCATTTTCACACCTCTTTACATTATTCTTTATTATTCTATCATTTTTTTTTTAATAAAAAAAGACTATTCCAATAAACTTCTTTTTTAATCAGGAAAGTTATTGAAATCATCATGGACTTTTGTTGATATTTTGATTATAATGGTAACTGTAGAAATGCGTAAGAAATTTCTAGTAGACAAAATGATTCAAAATACATATAGGAGGAAGAAAAATTATGTCTAAAGAGTATTTATCAATGGATGGTAATACTGCTGCTGCTCATGTCGCTTATGCGTTTAGTGAAGTTGCAAGTATTTATCCAATTACCCCATCTTCTCCAATGGCTGAAAATGCTGAAACTTGGGCAGCTCAAGGGAAGAAAAACATCTTTGGATCTGCTGTTAATGTTGTAGAAATGCAATCTGAAGCTGGTGCTGCTGGTGCTGTACATGGTGCTTTACAAGGTGGTGCTTTAGCAACTACATTTACTGCATCTCAAGGATTATTATTAATGATTCCTAACCTTTACAAAATTCAAGGTGAATTATTACCAGGTGTATTCCATGTTGCTGCACGTGCTTTAGCAACACGTTCATTAAATATCTTTGGTGATCATCAAGATGTTTATGCTTGTCGTC
>CAJUJC010000058.1 GCA_910586805.1 uncultured Erysipelotrichales bacterium
CTTTATACCTATGTCACAGTGCGAAGATATAGAGAACTTATTGACTTGTATTGACAAAGGTGAAGATTTATTTAACATATATCCTTCATCAAAAGATGATACATACTTTGTGCAATTGAGTGATTTACATTTAGGAAAAGGTAAAAATCAAAAAGGACTTGCACAATTATATAATTCTTTAGATGAAATTGTTCCTTATCTTCAATCTCAATATCCATTAAAGATATTGATTACAGGAGATTTAATGGAATCTCCTAATAGAAGGAATATGTATTTAGCTAATGACTTTATGAATAATTTAAAAAAGATTTATAAAGCAAATGTTACTTTCATATTAGGGAATCATGATGTTATTGTTCATGGTTTTAACTTTGCAAGAACACAAAAAAGTAAAGTCATTGCTTATCTTCTTGGTGAAAGTGTCAAAGTTCTTGAACAAGAAAAAGTGATTATTGTGAAAATGGATACAACGAGTGAAGGGAATCTTGCAAGAGGAAAAGTTGGTTTAAGACAGTTAGAAGAAATTGATGATGAATTAGAAGCTATAGATTGTTTAGAGGATTATACAATGTTAGTTATGTTACATCACCATGTTTATCCAATATCAAAAGCACAATTTATTAAAACCAAATGGCATGAAAAAACATTTATTAATAAAATTGTGGAAACATCTAAAGTATTAGTAGATGCAACACTTTTGATTGATTGGTTAGAAAAAAGAAATATTCAATATATTTTTCATGGTCATAAACATTTGCCATTCTTTAAAAAAGAAAATGATAAGTATTATGTGGCTGCTGGTTCAGCAACAGGTGGGTTAAAGGAAAATAAAAGTCGATACATATCATATAATGTTATGAAATATCATTTAAAAGAAAAACAAATGAAAGTTTGTATGATTATTTATGACGATAAAGCAAAGGCTGAAAGACGTCGTGTTGAAGTTTATTTATTTGGGGAGGATCAAGTATGAAAATAGTAGATAAGATGAAAGATGAAGAATTAGGATTGGCACTTTTATATAACTTTAGTAAAGGTTATGGAAGACCTGTTCCTATGGAATATTATGATATTGTTTTACCACTTCTTTATAATGATATTTTTAGAGAAGAAATTATGAAACATAAAACAATGAAAGAATGTTTATATGCATGTAGACAATTGCAAGATGGGTTTAAGGAAGATATTTTAACACGTATTCAAGATTATCAAACAATGACGTCAAAAGCATTAGGGATGGCTATGATTCAACATCATTTAAATTTTCAAATTGTTGAGCAAACAATGTGTAGAATCCCTGAAGAAAGTACAATTCTTGATTTAAATGAAGCTATTATGCTGGGTAAAATGTTACAAAATATTACTTTGAGTCAAATCAATGAGTTGTTAAATGAAGAAAGTAAAACAATTGTTATTTTACAAGCTGCATCAGTTGGAAAGGATATTGATTTATCTCATTTTGAATCTTTAGGTCATGTGATTATGTATGATGATACAAAACAAGAAGAAGTGAGAGAAAGAATTTTAGATGCACATATTGTCATTACGAATAAGAATATAATGAATGAAGATGTTTTACATGATTTAAACCATTTAGAAATGATTGGGTTGTTTGCCACAGGTGTGAACAATATTGATTTAGCTTATTGTAAGAAGCATGGTATTAAAGTTGTTAATGTAAAAGGATATTCTACAGATACTGTTGCTCAACATACACTATCATTATTATTACATCTTGTTGAAAAGAATGCAGGATATGATAAGTATGTGAAATCGAAACAGTATACATGGGATGGTAAATTTAGCTATTTTGGAGATGTATTCCATGACATTTCTTCTATGACTTGGGGTATTGTTGGATTAGGTAACATTGGTAGAAAAGTTGCTATGATTGCAACAGCAATGGGAGCTAAAGTTCAATATTATTCAACAAGTGGACAAAATTCAACAAGTGATTATCAACAAGTTGATTTTGATACTTTATTAAAATCATCAGATATTATTAGTATTCATGCGCCTTTAAATGAGAAAACACATTATTTGTTTAATGAAGAAGTGTTAAGAAGAATGAAAAAATCAGCTTATTTAATTAATGTTGGTCGTGGAGGTATTATTGAGGAAACAGCCTTGGTTAAAGTGTTGAATGAAGGACATTTGGCTGGTGTTGGTTTAGATGTTTTTGAACATGAACCATTATTAGAAGATGATGTTATTTATCAAATTCAAGATATGGATAAAGTGATTTTAACACCACATATTGCTTGGGGTTCTATTGAAGCAAGACAAAGATGTGTTGATGAGGTTTATAAAAATATATTGGCACACTTCAAAGGTGAAGATAGAAATAGAGTTGTTTAGAGGTTTGTAAGAACCTCTTTTTTGATAATTTGATTGCATTTTTATAAAAATTAGTCTATGATATTTCGTATATTAAAAAGAAGGAGGAGACTACGTTAGTAGCAAAGAATGTACGGTCATAAGATCGGAATTAACGCCTGTGGACTAGAAATGAGGACGAAGCAGGAAATTTTTGCTGTTATGTAGCAATTATGTTATGGAACAGATGATTATCGCAATTTTAATTATTGCACTTGGTTTTTATTGTTTTAAGTTTTATCCTTTTGAAAAAGGAAATATTACAAATTTGGTGATTTCAGCTATATTTATTATAGTGACATTGATAGCCAAAAGAATTTTCACATTAACGATTCCTTTGTTTGGGGTAGAAAGTTTAAAAATTGGAATTGAATATATTCCACTCATGTTAGCAGGTTTTTTCTTATCACCAGGTTATGCTTTTGTGATAGGATTATGTTGTGATATGATAGGGTTGATTTTAGTTCCAACAGGATTTCCATTTTTTGGATTTACACTCACTATGATTTTGGTTTGTGTTATACCATCTTTTGTGAAAACGCATATAAAATCTTTTTCAATGAGACAAACTGAAATAATGGTTATTTCTTTGATTGTTCTACTTGGTGTAGGAGCATCATTTTATATTTGGAGTTTAGATACAATTTCTATTGATAAAACACTTTATCATATAACAATGATACAAAAAATGACATTAATAACTTTATGTTTAGTACTTACAGTTTTATTTATTGGATTCATTTATTTATTAAAGAAAAAAATTAATGAAGAAGAATCAAAAATATTCTCTACATGGATTATAAGTGTTGTTCTTGTGGAATTAATATGTACATTATGTTTAACACCTTTATGGCTAGATATCATGTATCACATTCCATTTGTTGTATCACTTTGTATAAGAGTTATTAAAGAGTGTGTTGTTTTACCTTTAGAAATATTTGTTGGATATACATTGATTAAATTATTAAATAGAGTTTTGAAAGTTTAACTTTCAAGACTTTTTTTGTTTATTTATGTAAAAATTGTAAAGACTACTATTGAGGTGATTTTATGGATAGAAAAGAATATGATCAATTAGCTGAAGAATTAAAACCATCTTCTCATGGTATTAAAAATGCTTTCAATGCTTTTTTATATGGTGGAGTCATGGGAGTTATCGCACAAGGTGTATTGGAATTCTTTATGAATGTTTATAACTGTAATGAAAAAGAAGCAACACCTATGATGATTATTACGCTTGTTTTTGTTGCATGCTTATTAACAGGGTTAGGCATTTATGATAAAATTGCAAGTCATGCAGGAGCTGGGACTTTTATTCCTATTACAGGATTTGCCAATAGTATGTCATCAAGTGCATTAGATAGTAAAAGTGAAGGTTTGGTTTTAGGGATTGGTGCAAATATGTTTAAATTAGGAGGGACAGTCATTACTTATGGTATTGTCAGTGCTTCGTTGTTGGGGGTGATTCGTTATGTCTTCACACTTTTTGGGACAATCGGTTAAGTTAGAGAATGTCTATATTGCTTCAACTGGTACAACTTGTGGTCCTTTAGAATATGCAGGTCCATTAGGTTCTTGCTTTGATAAATTTTTTGATGATTATCATTGTGGTGAATCATCTTTTGAAAAGGCAGAAAGAAAGATGTTGAGAGATGCTTTAGATATTTGTTTGAAACGTGAACAAATGAAATATAAAGATGTAGAGTTATATATTGGTGGAGATTTGATGAATCAAATCACAAATGTTCATTATCTTGCAAGAGAAATTCCTAAACCTTTTGTTGGTATTTATGGAGCTTGTTCAAGTTTTTGTTTAAGTATGGGAGTTGCTTCATTGATGATAGAAGGAGGATTTATTGATAATGCAATAAGCCTTGTCTCAAGTCATAATGCAACTGCTGAAAGACAATATCGTTATCCTGTAGAATATGGTGTTCAAAAGAAATCAACAACAACGTTTACAGCAACAGGTGCTGTTGCAACGCTTTTAACATCACAACCAACAAATGTAAGAATTGAAGCAGTAACCTTTGGAAAAGTTATTGATTATAGTCAAGAAGATCCTAATGATATGGGAAGGGCGATGGCACCAGCTGCTTATGATACAATTTTAAGTCATTTTCAGGATTTAAAAAGAAGTTTTAAAGATTATGATTTGGTTGTAACAGGTGATTTATCAACTTATGGACATAAAATTTTAAAAGAAATGTTACAACGTCATCATATCGATGTTGTCCATTATAATGATTGTGGATGTATGCTTTATGACATTAATAAACAAGAAGTTTTTCAAGGTGGTAGTGGTTGTGCATGTAGTGCATTAGTGACAATGGGACATTTGTATCCTTTATTAAAAGAGAAAAAATATAAACGTGTTTTGGTTGTGGCGACAGGGGCATTATTATCACCAATGATGTCAGCACAAAAAGAAAGTATTCCTTGTGTTGCTCATGCCATCAGTTTGGAGGTTGTATAATGAATTATATTATGGCATTTTTATTTAGTGGATTTGTATGTTTTATTGCACAGTTAATTTATGATCATTCAAAATTAACACCAGGACATATTACAAGTTTATTTGTTGTTATTGGTTCGTTTTTGGATTTGTTTCATATCTATGATAAATTGGTTGAAGTTTTTCATGCAGGCGCTTTAATTCCTATTACAAGTTTTGGGCATTCTTTAATGCATGGGGCAATGGCAGCAACAAAGGAATATGGTGTTTTTGGTATTGCTATGGGTATGTTTGATTTAACAGCTGCTGGAATCACTGCTGCAATTCTCTTTGGTTTCTTGGTTGCGATTATTTTTAAACCAAAATCATGAACAATTCTTATGATTTAAAACATCGTATTTTATCATTTAGAGGAAGACTTCTTCATTTATATTTTATTGCAAGTCTATCTAATGATACATTAATATCAAGATTAATTGAAGGAATAGAAAATAATCAAGGAAAAGATTTAGAGAATTGTTTAAACATGGGTGATGTTAATATCTTAAATACAAATGATATTGATAAGATACAATATGCACTCATGGGTGGAAACTGTGCATTATTTGATGGAGAAACAACCTATATTATGGATACAAAGAATTATCCGAATCGTTCAATTGAAGAACCTGAAACTGAAAAAAGTGTAAGAGGTGCTAAGGATGGTTTTAATGAATCTATTTTAAATAATACTGGATTGATTAGAAGACGTATTAAATCAAAAGAATTATGTTTTCGAATTGAAACGATTGGAACATCCAATCCCATAGATATAGCTATTGCTTATTTAGAAGATCATGTTGATCAAAATGTTTTGAAAAAAGTTTTATCTCGTATTCAAGACATCAAAGCGAAAGAACTCATTATGAGTGATAGAGCATTAGAAGAATTATTGTTAGATCAAGGATACAATCCTTTTCCACTTGTGAGATATAGTGAAAGACCAGATGTTGTCGCAACACATATTCAACATGGCTTTATAGCTATTATTTGTGATACATCATCTTCAGTTATGATGCTTCCTACAACAATCTTTGAAATTTTGGAACATGTTGAAGAACATAGACAAACA
Source organism: uncultured Erysipelotrichales bacterium (assembly GCA_910586805.1). Lineage (GTDB taxonomy): Bacteria > Bacillota_I > Bacilli_A > Erysipelotrichales > Coprobacillaceae > MGBC140090. Next base: position 5,943 of record CAJUJC010000058.1, read on the forward strand.
CCATTGATAGGAACATTTATTCGTCTTATTCGTTTAAGTGCAGTTATCTTATCAATTTATTTGGTTCCAATATGGGCATTATGTGTATCTTTTCATCGATGGGACTGGGAATTTTTTATACAGATACTTATTGTAGAGTTATCCATAGAGTTGTTAAGAATAGCAACAATTCATACACCAGAGTCAATATCTAATGCAATGGGGTTAATAGCAGCTTTATTGCTAGGTCAATTTGCTATTGATTTGGGATTTTTCTCTGAAGAGATTTTGCTTTTTAGTGCAATAGGGTCTATTGGAGGATTTGCAACACCAAATTATGAGTTATCATTAACGAATAAGTATATTAAAGTGATGATGATCTTGAGTATATTTATACTTAATATTTATGGATTTATTATTTTTAATATTATTTTATGGGTCTATCTTGCTAGATTAAAACCATTTGGAATGTCTTATCTTTATCCATTCATTCCATTTAACTTAAAAGGTGTTTTACAGTTTTTAATAAGGAAACCAAAGAGTAATCAGAACAGTTAAACTGTTCTTTTTTTAGATACAACATATTTTTATTGAAAATAAGCTATATTTTTGTATAGTAAACGGTTACATAAATTGACAAATTTCTTCGTAAAAACTATAATGAATTCATCAATAGAAATCATATAGTGCTTAAATAGGGTAAGCAGTTTCTACATTTGACCGTAAATCAAATACTATGATAAATCTTGTTTGTTTATCATATGATAACTATTGATAAATAAATGGGAGGGAAAAATATGTTTGAAAAGATTTTTAAGTTTTCTGAAAAGAAAACATCATTGAGTGTTGAACTTATTGCAGGTTTAACAACTTTTATGACAATGGCTTATGTTTTGATCGTACAACCTAATGCCATTGTTGGGGCTGCACCAGAAGTTATTGACGTTAATGGTGTATTGGTTTCAAGAGAAGCTGTTATTATCACAACAGCAATTATTTCTGGATTAATTACTATTCTTATGGCATTTTATGCAAATATGCCTTTTGCTTTGTCAACTGGAATGGGTTCTAACTTTATGTTTGGAGCAATGATTCAAGCTGGTAGCATTTCTTTAGCACAAGTTATGGCTATGGTTTTAGTGACTGGTATTATCTTTGTATTGTTAACTGTATTTGGTATACGTGATTTAATTGTACAAATGATTCCTAAAAATATTAAGGTTGCAATCAGTTCTTGTATTGGTTTCTTCATTGCTTATTTAGGTTTAAAAGATGCTGGTATTTGTGATTTCTCAGCAGGTTTAGGTATGGGAGATTTTACAAATATTAATACAATCTTATCAGTGTGTGGTTTATTATTAATTGCGACTTTAACTGCTTATAAAGTGAAAGGTGCTATTTTAATTGGTATTGCAGTCATTACAGTTGTTGCTATTCCTTTAGGAATTACAAGTGTTCCTGCATCAATTTTCCAAGTTCCTTCTTTTGATACAGTAGGATCATTAATGTTCCAATTCGACTTTGGTTCAATTTGGACAGCTGAAGGAGCAGTACTTATGTTTATTGCATTCTTTGGAGATTTCTTCTCTACTTTAGGAACTGTATTAGGGGTTGCTAAAAAAGCAAATATGTTAGATGAACAAGGAAACTTACCTGGTATTGAAAAACCTTTCTTGGTAGATGCAATTGGAACTTGTGTTGGAGCTACATTTGGTTGTACAACTGTAACAACTTATGTTGAATCAACAAGTGGAGTTGAAGCTGGTGGTAGAACTGGTATGACTGCTCTTGTGACTGGTGTTTTATTCTTAGCTATGATTTTCTTTACACCACTTATTTTAATGATTCCTACATGTGCAACAGGACCTGCATTAGTGTTTGTTGGATTCTTAATGATTAGTGGTTTAGCTGATATTGATTTCAGTGATTTCACTGAAAGCTTTGGACCATTTGTTATGATTATGTTTGGTACATTCATGGGTTCTATTGCTGCTGGTATTGCTGCTGGAATCTTAGCTTATGTATTTATTAAAGTTGTAACATTACGTTTCAAAGATGTACATCCTGGTATGTATATTTTAGCAATTCCGTTATTATTATATTTCATTGTTGGATAGGAGAAATAAAAAATGAGAATTAAATGTAAAAATAGAAAACATTTGATTGATGCTGCAATGGGTAGAGTTGAAAGTGATTTATGTATTGCTAATGCAAAAATTGTTAATGTTTTTAATGGTCAAATTTATGATGGTAGTGTTTATATTACTGATGGTTTTATTAATCATGTCGCATTTGAGAATGATACATTAGAAGCCAAAGAAACTTATGATGCAAAAGGAAAATACTTAATTCCTGGTATTATTGATTCTCATGTACATATTGAATCTTCAATGATGACACCATATAACTTTGCAAAAGCTGTTATTCCTTGGGGAACAACAACTGTTATTACAGATCCACATGAAATTGGAAATGTTTTAGGTATTGATGGTGTTACATATATGCATAATTCAAGTGAAGGATTACCTATGCGTCAATTCTTAGATATTCCTTCAAGTGTTCCTGCTGTTAAAGGTATGGAAAATGCAAATGCAACTTTCTATAAAGAAGAAATTGCAAAATTAGCAAAGTTAGATCGTACTATTGGTTTAGCTGAAGTGATGGATTATTTAGCTGTTATTGATGGTGAAGAATGGATGATGGATGTCATTGAAACAGCTTTGGATAATGATTTGTATTTACAAGGACATGCACCATTTTTAAGTGGGAAAGCATTAAGTGCATATTTAATTGGTGGAGCAAATACTGATCATGAAAGTCGTGATAGTAACGAAGCTTATGAAAAATTCCGTTATGGTATGCGTATTGATGCTCGTGATTCTTCTATGTGTAAAAACATTCCTGCTATCTTAAAAGGAATTGAAGGAACACGTTATTATGATAACTTATCTTTCTGTACAGATGATAGAGAAGCTGATGATATTTTAAAGAATGGTCATATGAATGATGTTTTAAATGTTGCAATTCAATGTGGTATGGATCCTATTGATGTTATTAAATGTGCAACTTTTAATGCAGCAAGAGAAGCAAATATTGATAAATTAGGAGCTATTGCTCCTGGTTATGTCGCTGATATTTTATTAATGCCTACTTTAGATAAGATTGATCCAACTGAAGTTTTCTTTGAAGGAAAATTAGTTGCAAAAGATCATGAATTGCAAGTTGAAATTAAGGGTGGAGATTTTAAAGAAGAACAAACGAATTCAGTGACTCTTAAAGATGATTTATCAACTGATGATTTTACAATTAAAGCACCTATTGAAAATGGAACTGTCAAAGTCAATGTTATGGCATTTGATACAAAAGATGGTTCAGCAACTCATTTAGAAACTGTAGAATTAGAAGTAAAGAATTATCAATTATGCTTACAAGAAGGTATGATGTATGTTGCAGTATGTAATCGTTATGGATTAAACAATATTGCATTACATGTTGTTAAAGATTTTGGAACAGTTCATGGGGCTTTGGGTTCAACAGTATCTCATGATTCTCATAACCTAACAATTGTTTATGATACACCTGAAAATGCTTTAAAATGTGCTTTAAATATTAAAGAAGCAAGAGGTGGTATGAGTGCTGTTATTGATGGAGAAACTGTTTATACATTAAGTTTACCATTAGCAGGATTAATGTCTTTAAAAGAAGCAAAAGACCTATCTAAGGAAAGTGAACTAATGAAAGAAGCAAATAGAAAATTAGGATTAGATTATATGGAAAATCCAATTTTACGTATTGTAACATTAGCACTTCCTGTTATTCCTGATGTAAAGATGTCAGATATGGGATTAATTGAAGTCAATAAAAAAGAATTTATTCCTTTATTTGCAGAATAATTTTAGTAAGGATTCAAAAATGAATCCTTTTTTCTTTGATTAAAAAGTGTTAATATAATCATAGGTGATGAAAATGGAAAAATATATTTATGATACATATGTACAAATATTAAAAGAAGAACTTGTTCCTGCAATGGGGTGCACTGAGCCAATAGCTTTAGCATATTGTGCAAGTCGTTGTCGAGATTTGCTGGAAGATAAGATTTTAAGCATTGATATTTATGTTAGTGGAAATATTGTTAAGAATGTGAAAAGTGTTATTGTTCCCAATACTGATGGTTTAAAGGGTATTGAAGCGAGTGTTTGTGCTGGGGTTGTTGCAGGTGTTAGTGAAAATATCTTAGAAGTTATTTCAAAAGTGAATACCAAACAAAAAGAAGATATGAGAAAATTCTTAAATGATATTCCTATGAAAGTTCACTCTATTGAAAGTGAATATGCTTTGGATATATGTGTAGAATTACATGGAGAATACCATAATGCAAAAGTGAGAATTGCAGGCTATCATACAAATATAATTTATATGGAAAAAGATGAGAGAGTTATGTTCCAATCAGGTGTTGTAACATCACAAGAAGCCTCTTTAACAGATAGAAGTTTATTGAATGTTCAAGATATTTATGAGTTTGCACAAACTGTTCATATGGAAGATGTCAAAGATGTTTTACAAAGACAAATTGATTATAATTTAGCTATTGCAAATGAGGGATTAAAAAATAATTGGGGTGTCAATATTGGCTCTATATTATTGGAAACTTATGGTGATGATTTGAAAATTAAGGCTAAAGCTTATGCAGCTGCGGGTAGTGATGCAAGAATGAGTGGATGTGAAATGCCTGTCATTATCAATTCGGGTAGTGGGAATCAAGGGATGACAGCTTCGTTACCAGTTATTATTTATGCACAGGAAAAAGGTGTGAGCCAAGACGTATTATATCGTTCATTGATAGTTTCTAACTTATGTACAATTCATCAAAAAACAGGAATTGGTCGTTTATCAGCATATTGTGGTGCAGTGAGTGCAGGAGTTGGAGCAGGATGTGGAATAGCTTATTTGGAAGGTGGAGATTATCAGGCTATTGCACATACTTTGGTTAATGCTTTAGCTATTGTTTCAGGTATCGTATGTGATGGAGCTAAACCATCTTGTGCAGCTAAAATTGCAGCAAGTGTTGATGCTGGAATATTAGGTTATTCTATGTATCAAAAGGGTTGTGAATTTAAAGGTGGCGACGGTCTTGTTTCTAAGGGTGTAGAAAATACAATTCGTAATATTGGACGTTTATCCCGTGATGGTATGAAAGAGACAGATAAGGAAATTATTAAAATAATGTGTGATTAAAGAACTTTGGTTCTTTTTTCTTTCTTTTTTGACATAGTGAATTTGTATAATAGAAGAAAAGGAGAATGCTATGAACTGGTTAAGAAAGATTAAAGAATGGTTTATAAATCGTTATTTTGAAGAAGTAGAAGATGAACAAATGGAGGATAGTTAAAAAACTATTCTTTTTTTGTAATGAATAAAATAGGGCTATTGATTAACTTTTATTGGAGTATCAAAAGATTTTGTAGATTTTAAATAATTTATATCAGTAAATGAAAAAATATAAGAAATTTATAAAAAAATATGCTATAATAATTTCTATATGAGGTGAGATGAGATGAGTTATGAAGTTGTTTTAGATGATTTTCAAGGTCCATTAGATTTATTATTGCATTTAATTAAAGAAAAAGAAATGAGTTTAGAAGAATTAGAAGTGTCAGTCATTACAGATCAATATTTAGCTTATATCAATCAAATGGATCCAAACCAGTTAGAAACAATGTCTGAATATCTTGTCATGGCAGCTCAGCTTATTGAAATGAAAAGTAAAATGCTTCTTCCTAATGAGAAAGTAGAAATAGAAGATGATTATCAGGAAGATCCTAGAGAACAATTGATTAGACGATTAATTGAATATAAAAAGTATAAAGATATATTAGATGATATGAAAGAATATTATGAACATCGTCAAACATTACATACCAAAGCACCAACATTAATGGATGAATATGTGATTGATACAACTGAATTAATTCCTGATGACTTAGAAGTTTATGATTTAATACGCGCAATGCAAAAAATGTTTCAACGTAAAGCATTGACTTTACCATTGGAATCAAAAATTGCAAGAGTTGAAATTTCTATTGATGATAGAAGTGCACAAATTAGGCAATTTTTTAAGCATCATAAAAATCAACGTATTGAATTTAATGAATTATTTGATCAACCATCAAAAACATATTTTGTTGTGACGTTTTTATCAATATTAGTATTAGTGAATACAAATGAATTAGTGATTGAACAAGTTGGTAATTTTGAAAAAATATATTTAAAGGAGAGAGATTAGTGGATAGAAATGAAATATTAAGTATTCTTGAGGGTATGCTATTTTTATCAGGAGATGAAGGTCTTACAGTGAAACAAATCTCTTCAATCCTTCAATTGACAAAAAATGAAGCTATCAATTATATGGATGAATTAATACAAATTGTAAGTGCAAGAGAAATCAAAGGTATTGAAATTTCTAATTTTGGTGGTGTGTTTAAGTTTACAACACTTTCAAATCATCATGAATACTATCAAAAAATGGTAGAACAAAATGAAAAATCTTTATCTAATGCGGCTTTAGAAACATTGGCTATTATTGCTTATAATCAACCTATTACACGTGTAAGAATTGAAGAAATTAGAGGTGTAGGGTGTGATGCTATGATTAGAAAGTTAGCTGCTAAGGCTTTAATTAAAGAAGTGGGAAGAGAAGATTCTATTGGTAAACCTATTTTATATGGTGTGACTGAGGAATTTATGGATGCTTTTTCATTAACATCATTGGATGAATTGCCTGAGTTAAAAGAATTAAAAGAAGATTTTGATCAAGATGATATTTTTAATACAAAGTATACAGAAGAATTGGAGAATGAATAATGAAAAAATTAATGATTATTTGTATTGGTTTTATATTCATTATGTGTTTATCTTTTATGATACCATTACAGGCAAGACAAAATATATCTTTACAATGTTTACATGAAACACCTATGCATGTTCTTACATTTTGTGAACAAAAACATTTGAATTGTTATGATAATCATACTTCATGCAATAATTATG
>CAJUJC010000059.1:0-3192 GCA_910586805.1 uncultured Erysipelotrichales bacterium
TGTTGCAGTTGTTCCAGGAAATGCTTTTTTAGATGATGATTCAAAAGAATGTCATAGCTTTAGAATGAATTTTTCTACACCTACAAATGAAAAAATTATTCAAGGTGTGAAAATATTAGGAAATCTTACCTATCAAATGCATAAATAAAAGAGATATGCATATAATTTTTAAGCAAGGAGGAATGAATGATGCCATTTATAACATTTAAAACAACAAAAACATTAACACTACAACAAGAAGTTTCTTTAAAAGAAATAACAGGTCAATTAATTTCTATTCTTCCCAATAAGAGTGAAGAATATTTGATGATTCATATTGAGGATAATCAAGTCATGTATTTTAGAGGGAAAGAACTTGAATGTATGAAAATAAGTGTTCAGTTATACAAAAATGCTGATTTATCTTATAAACAAACATTTACAAAAAAGCTGATTAAAGAAGTTGAAGAAATAACAGGCATACCAGCTTCTCAAATCTATCTAACAATAGAAGAATTTGAGAATTGGGGTATGGATGGTGAATTATACTAGCATCTTAGTTTAACTAAGGTGTTTTTAATTATAAAAATAGAGTCATAAGTAATGCTTTAATAAGAATATATTCTTAAAATCTATAAAATTATTCTTATTGAAGCTTAAATTAAACATCATTACATGAATCAGGTGTATAAATAACGTGATTAGCACAACCATTATTATAGTTTATATATTTAATGTTCAAGTGCAATGAACTATCAAATGATTTCAATATTCAATTCACATCATATCAGATGATATGATGTTTTCTTTTAATAAAAATAAAATGACTCATTTTATTTAGAGAAAAGATAATAATGATTAAAAAAATAAATATATTTTAATAAAGCAAAACAGTTGACAAATTTGCGGGGGGGGGGGTATTATAAAGGTTATAAAATAATTTATATAGGAGGGAGAAACAAATGTTAAAAAAGACTACATTAATAACTATAAAAAAATTATTAAAGATAACTTTATGTATTTGTATGTTTCTAACAACAATTGCTTTTGCTGTATCTTTTACAGTTTCTGCAACAAATCAGTATGATGAAGCAGAGAATGTTCATGATGAAATAAAAGAATATAAATTATATATACGACATTTCTTAGAAATAGATGGTTTAAAGTTTGCTGATTTTGAAGAAACACCATATAGTATATCTATTGATGAATTAAGCAATGGATATAATGTTTTATCAAAAGCTTATGAAAAAGAAGGCTTAAAAACAGTAAATGAATCATTGATTATTACAGAAAGTGATTTTATAAATGGTGAATATACTGCTGATATTGATTATAAAATCAAAGATGGATATCAAGCAAAATATAATAAACCTAAAACACGAAGTGTTTATGCAGGAACATTTGATGATGTTTCTATTGTTGCAATTCAAAAGATAAAAATGACTTTAGATTATCAATTTTCAGCATATGGAGCATTACCTGGAATGAGTGCACATAGTCCAGATGAAATAATATTAACTTCACAATCTGATGGAACATATTCTTTAGATTGGGAAGTTCCATATATTAAAGGATATAATGTTGCATTAGATGAAGAGCCATTACAATTATGCCTTGATAGTGATAATAATGTTATTGTAAGTGATGAGGAACATGAGAAAGCTTGGGAAAAGGCAAGAATAAAAACAATAGAGGGAATTACTTATACTTATGATGTTAAAACCAATCATATAACAGCTCATGGATTGACAAAGGATACAAAGATAAATGTTTATTATCGTCGTATGCAAGGAACTTATACGATTAAACATCAAACAGTTGATGGAAAGACTTTATTGATTCAAGACAATCAGCCTGGAAGAGTTGGGGCTTTAACAACTGCGCAGGCGGTAGATATACCTGGTTATAGTGCAAGATTATTTTCACAACAAGTTATTAAAACAAATGGAGCAACTGTTGTAACAATTTCTTATGAAACAGCAGATTATCGTATTATTTTTGATACATTGGAGGGAAATTATATTGCTCGACAAAATGTTAAATTGGATGAATTTATTGACTTTCAAAATATTACACCTGTAAAAAAAGGATATACATTTGATGGTTGGCAATATACTAATCAACATGGAGATTTGATTGATTTATCTATTCAAAATAATCAATTTGAAGTTACTGATTCATTTTTAAAAGATGTAAAAATTGTAGGTACAGATTCTACAAAGTCAATAACCCTTGTTGCAAAATGGATACCTGATGTTTCATCAGTAACTGTTGTCTTTTGGACAGAAGATCCAGATTATTCAACTACAAGTAGAAATCCTAAAATAGATTCAGGGGCTTTTAGTAATGTTGGAAGTTTTAAATTAGAAAATTTAAAAACAGAAGATGTATTAGTTGAAGAAAAAGATGGACAACAAGTATTAAAAGAAGATCTTCAAAAGACAATAGATAAGCAATTTAGAGAAAAAATGGGATATGTTTTTGATTCGGATTTAGATGCAGATGGAAATTATAATGGCACACATATCGGTGAGGTAGCAGTTGCTGATTTTTATAAATTAAGTCAAGATATGCCTTATCGTATTTTGGTTAATGATGAACAAGGAAATGAAGTAGATGGTACAAAGGTTGCAGCTGATGGGAGTACATTAATATATGCTTTCTATGTACGTAATGTTTATACATTAAGATTTCATTATTATACAGATGATTATAAACTTTATAATCAGACAGTTGCATTGTCTTATCACAACAGTGGTTCAATAGCTAATGCAAATGCTTTAGGGACAAAAAATATAGATCAATCTGAGTTAATTATAAATGGAAATCCAAAATTAGAAAAAACAGTTGAAATTTCAGCTAAATATGGTACGGATTTAAGAAATCTATGGCCTAATACACAAATAGCTTTAAAAGAAGCAGGAAGTTCAACAAATTGGAATTTTATATCATGGGCAACAACATCAGGAAGATATAATCAAAAATATATTATCGATGCTAATAAAGCCAATGATGCTTGTTCTCCTCAAGCTGAATCTACTATTTTAGGATTGTATGGTTCGATGGGGTCTGAAATTATAGCTAATCCTAAGAATCCAGAAGAAGTACATGAATTATATGCTTATTGGACATCTTTAAAATCTAGTTATTATCAATATAATCATTGTTATGAAATTCCAAATATGACAAGTCAAGATTTAATTGGAAGTC
>CAJUJC010000059.1:3292-12960 GCA_910586805.1 uncultured Erysipelotrichales bacterium
CAGTTAAATCAACAAATATTATTCAAGCTCAATCACCAAGTTCTCGACTCCACTTATTAAGAGTTAATAATGTACCTGATCATAATACACAATATAAAGATAATCAAGGTGGATATTCAGGTAATGCCATAGGAACGAAAGAGAATCCTTATGATTTATATTTTTATTATAATAGAGATCGTTATACCATTACATATATGGTAAATGATGAAGAACTTGGAGTATTAGAACTACCATATGGAGCTTTATTAAAGGAAACAAAATATGGATTTAAAAATGATGAAGGAAAATATACTATTCAATATAAAATGAAAAATGATGACCCTATTTTAACTAAAGTATGGACACCTATAAAAAATCAATTGGGACAAATGATTCAACGTGATGTATGTCCTGATAAATCCCCACAAGGAACAAAACCATGGACATTTCTATATTGGAGTTTGGGACCAGCTGGAACAAGACGTATGACTTGGTCAAATGATACAAAAACTTCTACGATTGTAGAATCGAATTTACGTCTTTATGCACAATGGGATGCTCCTGAATATAAAATTACATTTGATTGGAATAAAGGTGTTCCTATTGATACAAGTCAAACAATACCAAAGGAACAAACTTTAAAGGGTGGACAAAGTGTAGCTATTAATGGAATAATTCCAAGACTTATAAGAAATGGATATATCTTAGAAGGTTGGAAAATTTCAAAATGTGATAGTTATCCTCAGTTTGTAGGTAGTGATTATGATTTGAATATGAATATTTATTCAGATATCACTATTCAAGCAAATTGGAAATCTGACAATACAAAAATTACTGATTATTCAGTAAGATATGTAACTATTGAAAATGGTAAAGAAATAGAGATAGCACCAATGAAAACAGTTTATAACTTTTATTATCAAAATGGAGTAGGGATATGGGAAAAACCTATAAAACCAACATTAAAGGGATATGAAAATTATGTTCCTTTAACACAAAATGAAAGTTTTATTTTAAAAGAAGAAGCAGAAGAAAATATTCTCACATTTTATTATATAACTTCTCATCAAAAAAGTTATACTGTAAGATATAAAGATTATGATACTCAAAAAGTCGTTTATACAACAACACCTGTTTTAGGACATTTTTCTGCTTTGATGGTTTATCCAATTCAAAGTGAATGTCAAGTTTTAAATAAATTAGGGTATTATTTAGTAGGTAATCAAGGACAAGATATAGAAACAATTCTATCTTTAGGTCAAAATATTATATTGAATGATCAAAATCCAAATCAGATTGTTGAATTTTATGTAAAACCAATATCATATACAATTCATTATTTGGGCTTAGAAGATTATCAAAAACAAAATGGAATTTTAAATAATCAATCTAAATATAAAGTTATTGATAAAAGTTTTGCCTTAAAAAATCCAAGAAGTTTTACTAAAAATGGTTTAAGATATATTTTTGCAGGATGGAAATTAGCGGATGGGACAAAAGAAATCAATGGAATTGATTTTAATGGACAAGAAGTCAGTCAAAATGTAGTTATTGAAAAAGGAACGACTGGGCATCTTACATTTATAGCTACATGGAAAATATCTCAAGATCACTTTGAGGATAAACCACAAGATAAACCTGAAATAAAACAGGAACCAACAAATGATTCAAATAAACCAATAACATCATTACCAGAAACTTCTTCTCAACCAACATCACCAAAAACAGGGGATAATACACAAATGATGTTGTGGGTAGGTATGTTATGTATTGGAGGATTAGGATTATTAAGATTAAGAAGAAAGAATAAACAATTTCATCATTAATCGATTGTTGTGTTAAAAATGAATATAGTAAAGTCGGATAAGGAGATTCAAAAAATGTCTCCTTTTTCTTTTGGTAACAATTCAAAAATATAATTATAAGTTATTGTAAAAGATTGACTTCTTTTTTATAAGCTCATTCACATATTTTCTTTATATTTTAAATAAATGTTTTGAAGGAACATTATATATCATTATCCTTTACATATTTTGGTTGCTATTATTGGATAATTAAGTATACTATATTTCTATTAGGAAAAATAAATCAAAAATCAAGTATTGTTTCCTAACTACTAGGAAATGAATATAGATATGAAACAGGAAAAAAATGTTATAATACTAACGAAAGTAGGGAAAAATGATGCTTAATAAAAGACAAGAGAGAATTATTTCTATATTTAATGAAAATAAAGAATGGATAACAGGAAAAGAATTATCAAGACTATTAGGAGTATCTGATCGAACAATACGTTCGGATATTGATACAATTAATAAGCATTTTTCTAATGAATTGATTCAATCTAACATTAGATTGGGTTATTCCTTAGATGTGGAAAAATATAATCAATTATATGTTGAAGAAGATGATATTCCTCAAACACCAGCACAAAGATGTACATATTTAATGCAACAATTATTAATTCATGAAGATGGAATTAATTTAACATTTTTACAAGAAGATATATATGTAAGTGGCTATTCTATTGAAAATGATATTAAACGAGTCAGGAAGACATTAGAAAAATATGACACACTCAAACTTGTTCGTTCTAAGAATTATATTTATTTAAAAGGAAATGAAATTGATAAAAGGAAATTGTATAAAGATTTGTTGTCAGATGAAACTCAGGGAAATTTCTTAAACTTAAATAAATTAGCAATGTTTTATAAAGATTTTGATTTAATTCAGGTTACAGATGTGTTAATACGTATTTTAAAAGAACATCATTATAATATAAAAGAATCAATGTTTCCTATGCTTATTTTACATATTGGTATTAGTATTGAAAGAATGCTTAATTATCAATTTTATAAAACAGATATAAGAAATGATGAATTGATTGCAAGTGAAGAATATAAAATAGCAAAAGAATATTATGAAAAGTTGCAAGATCTTCTTTCTTTAGAATTGCGTGAAGATGAAATATGTTTATTAGCATTATTAATTTCAAATAAAAGTGGACAGTATCAACCTCATCATATCCAAATTGATGAAAATAGTATTGATATTCAAGAATTAATTCAAGAAGTTGTTATGCCAATAGAAAAAAAGCTTCACATTCATTTTCATGAAGATGAAGACTTTATGTCAGGACTAAAAATGCATTTACAAGGTCTTGTTGATAGATATAAACAAAATATTAATGCTGATAATTTATTTGTGCATGAAATAAAGAAGAATTATCCTTTGGTTTTTGAAATGGGTGTATCAGTAGGAAAAACATTAGAAGAAAGTTTAAATATTACGATTAATGAATCAGAAATGGGATTTATTGCTTTGCATTTTGGTGCAGCTTATGAGCGTTTAAACCGCAATAATAAATTTAAAGCAGTTATGATTATTCCGTATAATCAAAGTTTTTCTTCGCTTGGAAGAAAGAAGTTGGAAAGTATGTTTAGTGAAAGATTAGAAATATTGGATACTTTCAATATCTTCGAAGAAGCAAAGGTTTTAGCTTTAAATCCAGATTTACTGATTACAACAATACCACTTTCTCATGATTTGGATATTCTTACAATTCAGGTGAGTATGTTTATAAATAATGAAGATGAATCATTGATATTCCAATCACTTGCAAAATTAGAAAGAAAGAGATTTCAAAATGTTTTTAATCAAAAAATATCACAGCTCATTAATGAAGATTATTTCTATATGAATTTAGATTTGAAAGATTCGACTGAAGTTATTGAATATTTGTGTGATCGTTTGTATGAGGGTGGAGTTGTTAATAAGTTCTTTAAAAAGGGTGTATTGAAAAGAGAAGAAATGTCTCCTACATCATTTATTTATTCGTTTGCAACACCTCATTCTTTTGGAGATTATGTTAATATTCCAACAATATCAGTTGCCTTGTTAAAAAATCCTATTGATTGGGGAGCATATAAGGTTAAACTTGTTATTTTATTGGCTATCAATGAAGAAGATCATGAAACATTAAAAATATTTTTTGATTGGTTAAGTCAGGCTATTGGGGAAGTTGGGCATTTTTCAAGTCTATTAGAATCAAAAAATTATCAAGATTTTATTAAAAAAATAATTAAGGAGAAAAAGTAATGAAGAAATTAAAAATAAACTCAAATATAGTGAGTCAACCAATCGTAGAGTCTCAACAAACAACTGTTAATAATTTTAAAAGATTATTAGCCTATGTTATTGATTGGTATGTAGCAAGTATGTTAGCAGGAATCCCTATTGTTTTGACTTATTCAATTTTCTTTAAAAACTTAACAATTACTCAAGAGTTATCTCAATTGCCTGTTCCTTATTGTTATATTGTTGGGATTATTTCTATACTTGTTTATCTTGCTTATTTTATTGTTATACCTATGAAAATGTATCATGGACAAACATTTGGAAAAAGAATTATGGATATTAAAATTGTTAAAGATGATGGAAGTGATGTGGATTGGATGACTCTTTTTAAACGTGAAGTTATTGGAGTTATGCTTGTTGAGGGATATATTGCAGCAAGTTCAAGTTTTTTACATCAAATGATTTGTTTGTTTGTTGGTCATGATTTGAATCAATTCTTTGTTTATGGATATGGAATTATAACTATTTTATCTATTGTGTGTGCGTGTGCTTCACCAAAGAGAAAAATGTTTCATGATATGATAGCCAAGACACAATTGGTTATTTATAAGGAAAGTGTGTAATTTCCTATATGTTAGGAAGTCTTTTTAGAAAAATGTTTAAATAGGCTTTGCTATAATGTGGATAGTTAGAAGAGGAGGAAAAAATATGTTTAATAAACTTGAAGGTATATTAATGCCGATAGCTGATAAGCTTGGGAAAA
Organism: uncultured Erysipelotrichales bacterium; assembly: GCA_910586805.1. Lineage (GTDB taxonomy): Bacteria > Bacillota_I > Bacilli_A > Erysipelotrichales > Coprobacillaceae > MGBC140090. The sequence continues at coordinate 8,115 of CAJUJC010000059.1, forward strand.
ATAGAGTATTAATTGCCATTCGTGATGGATTTTTAATTTCAACTCCATTACTTATTGTTGGATCAATTTTCTTATTGATTGCAAACTTTCCTATTCCTGGATGGAGTGAAACAATTGCAAGTTTTGCAGGGGAAGGCTGGGAAGCTTGGTTTACGAATGTTTCAAGAGCAACATTTAATTTAACAGGGCTATTAACTTGTCTTGGAACAGGGTATGCGTTTGCAAGAGAACTAAAAGGGGATAAGATTCAAGGAGCAGTTGTTTCTTTGGTTGCATTTGTTATCTTAACAAATACAAGAATTGGATCAATTCCTGGGGTTATTTTGGAAGAAGGTAGTATCGCTGCTGAAAATGGAATTGATGGATTAGCATTCCAATTCATTGGAGCAGATGGTATCTTTATGGGACTTGTATGTTCATTGCTTTCAGTGTTAATCTTTACATGGGTTTATAAAAAGGGATGGACAATTAAAATGCCTAAAGGTGTACCACCAGCAGTTGCTGATTCATTTGCTGCATTAGTACCAAGTGCATTTGTTATGACAATATTCTTTGTGGCACGTATTCTTTTTGGGATGACTTCATTTGAAACCGCACATCAATTTGTGCTTGAAATTTTACAAACACCATTAAAAGGTATGGGTGATACTTTAGCAGCTAATGCTATCTATTCATTTGCATGTACATTCTTATGGTTCTTTGGTATCAATGGTCCAGCAGTCGCTAACTCAGTTTATTTCATTGGAAATGTATTAACAATTGAACAATTGGCTGCATTTGAAGCTGGAAAAGCTTTACCATATATCTTTACAAATCCATTCTCTAATTTCTTTTGTAACTTTGGAGGTGGAGGTTCAACACTTTCACTTGTTATTGTGATGTTATTATTCTGTAAATCACAACGTATTAGACAATTAGGAAAATTAAGTATTGTACCAGGTATTTTTGGAATTAATGAACCAATTATCTTTGGATTACCAGTTGTTTTAAACCCAATTATTGCTATTCCATTTATCTTAGTACCAATGATGAATCTATTCTTATCTTATTTTGCAACATTATGGGAAATTATTCCTAGAACAACAGGAGTTAACTTACCATGGACAACACCAATTGGTTTTTCAGGATGGTTATCAACAGGATCTCCAATGGCTTCAATTTGGCAATTCTTCTTATTATTCTTAGGTTGCTGTGTTTATTTCCCATTTATCAAAGCTTTAGATAAACAATATTTAAAAGAAGAAATGGAAGCATCAGATGATATAGAAGAAGAGATTTCATTTGATGACTTAGATTTTGATGATTTATAAAAAGAAGTAGACAATTCAAATGAATTGTCTTTTTGTTTATGATATAATGAAAAACACAAATGATTTCCTAATGCTAGGAAGAGTTTTTGAAAAATAAAAGTTACATATTTTGTATAATAAGGGAGGAAGGTAGAAATGAAGAAGATATATTTATTATGCAGTCAGGGAATGTCAACAAGTTTACTTGCTTCGATGATGCAAGATTGTGCGAATCAGCATAAGCTACCCATAGAGATTATTGCTTATCCCCATGGAAAACTCCCAAGTATTATTGAAAAACAATCATTACCTGATGCTATTCTTCTTGGACCTCAAGTGAAATATTTGTTAGAAGAGACAAGAGAAAGGTTTGAGGATTTGCGTATTCCTATTTTATTAATTAATCAAGATGATTATGGTATGTTGAATAGTGAAAAAATACTCAAAAGGACTCTTATAGCAATGAAAGAAAATAAGGAGAAGAGAAATCATGAAAGTATTGATGATATTTGATCAAACACAAGCTGGATTAGGTGGAAAAGAAAGTGCAGAATTACCACTAGGTGGAAAGATGATGGCTATTGGATCATGTAATATGTTTGAAAGACAAGTTAAAGATGCAGGTGGTAAGATTATTGGAACTTTATATTGTGGGAATCAAACATTTATGAATGATCCTGATACTGTATCAAAAAAATTGGCAGCAATGGTTAAGAAAATTAAACCTGATGTTGTTATTTGTGGACCATGTTTTAATTATGGGGAATATGGGATTATGGCAGCACATACTGCTCAAGTGATAAATGAACATACTGATATTCCTTCATTTGCTATCATGTCACAGGAATGTGAAAAGGCAATTGCTGATTATAAAGATAAAGTTCATATTTTAAAAATGCCTAAAAAAGGTGGTACAGGTTTAAATCAAGCTTTAAATCAAATGGTTATGTTTGCAAAGATGCTAGTTGAAAAACAAGACGTTAATGAATTTGTTAAAGAACATGGTTATTTATAAACCATGTTTTTTTCTTCCTACTATAAGGAAAGAAACTTAGATATATATTTGTTCTTATCTTTTATAATAGAGATTGAAAGGTGGATGAAAATATGGATACTTTAAAAATAATGAAAGAATTAACACAAGTGATTGGTATTGCGGGAGATGAAAGACATATATCACAATTAATGAGAACATACATGGAACCATTATGCGATGAGATTGTTTATGATCATTTAGGTAGTTTTTTTGCAGTGAAAAAAAGTAAGAAAGCTAATGCTCAAAAGGTAATGGTATGTGGACACATGGATGAAGTTGGATTTATGATTAATGATATAACAAAGAATGGATTGTTAAAGTTTATTCTTATTGGAGCTATTGACTCTCAGGTTCTATTGTCTAGTCGAGTACGTGTTGTTACTCAAGAAGGAAAAGAATATGTTGGTGTTATTGGTTGTTCGTTAGATGACGTTACAACTTGTGATGTGAAAAAAATGTATATTGATTTAGGAGCAACTTCAAAAAATGAAATAGAGGAAATGGGTATATGTGTTGGTGATAGTGCTGTTATGGATGGAGATTTTACAATATTAAATAATAATCGTATTTTATCTAAAGCATGGGATAATCGTTTTGGTTGTGTTATGGCGATTGAGGTTTTAGAAGCACTTAAAGATGTAGAACTAGATTATGATTTATATATTGGGGCTACTGTTCAAGAAGAAGTTGGGATGCGTGGTGCTACAACAGCAACTGGTTTGATTCGACCAGATATGGGCATTGTGATGGATTGTCCATCTGCTAATGATTATAAAGGAAAAGATGATGAAATTGGTCAATTAGGAAAAGGTGTTCTTATTCGTTATTATGATAAGGGAATGATGCCTAATCGTGCTTTATTGAATTATTTAGTGAAAACTTGTCAAGATAATCAAATTCCACATCAATACTTTTATAATATGGGACAAACTGATTCAGCATGGATTCATAAATTATTTGCAGGATGCCCAACATTGAGTATGTGTATTTGTGCAAGGGGTGGACATACTGGTAATTCTATGATAGATATTCATGATTATAAAAGTGCTAAAAAGGCAATTATAAATATTCTTACTTCTATTGATCATTCTCAAATTCAAGCTTTTAAAGAAGAAAATAGATAAGAGGTAATCGTTATGTCAAAAAAACCTTATGGAACAATGAATCTTCAAATGATTCAGCAATTAAGTGAAGCGCATGGAATATCAGGATGTGAAAAAGAAGTCAGTAGAATTATGAAAAAATATATGGAACCATTATGTGATGAAATCACGTATGATCATCTAGGGTCTATTATTGGTTTAAAAAAAGGTCGTAAGGGTCCAAAAATCATGATTGCAGGACATATGGATGAAGTTGGCTTTATGGTGCGAGAAATAGATGAAAATGGTTTTATAAAAATGTTACCTGTTGGGGGTTGGTGGGGTCATGTATTGCCTTCACAAACACTCTATGTTACAACATCAACAGGTCAAAGATACCATGGTGTTGTAGGAAGTAGTGCTCCTCATGGTTTAGCAAAAGAAGTGAAGGAAAAAGTTATTAAACCCATAGATTTATTTTTGGATCTAGGTGTGGAAAATCGTCAGGAAGTTTTGGATTTAGGTATTCAAATAGGTGATATGATTACACCTGATACAAAATTTGAAGTTATGAATAATCCGAATTATTTAATGGGGAAGGCTTGGGATGATCGTTTGTGTGCAGCGGCAGCTATTGAAGTTTTAGAAAGACTTCAAAATGATGATATAGAAGCTGATGTTTATGCTGTTGGAACAGTTCAAGAAGAAGTTGGATTACGTGGTGCAAGGACAGCTACAAATATGATTCATCCTGATGTTGCTATTGCATTAGATGTGACAACAGCTATGGATACACCAGTAGATCAAGGAAAAATGAAATTAGGACAAGGTGTTGTTTTAAGTATTATGGATGCTGGAATTATTGGGCATAAAGCATTACTTAAAGAAATGGAGTCTATTTGCCATGATCTTGATTTGGATATTCATTATGATATGATGACAGTTGGTGGGACTGATGCTGATAATATTCATAAAGCTTATGATGGTGTTGTGTGTATGACATTAAGTATTCCTACACGTTATATGCATTCTCATAGATTGATTATTCATCGTAAAGATTATGTTCAAACTGTAGAAGCCATTGCAGAATTATGCCGTCGTTTAGATTGGAAAAAATATAAGGAACTTAATGAAGGAATAAGGTAGTAAACTAGAAATAGAGTTAAAAGACAATGTTTATCATATTGAGAACATTGTTTTTTTTGTATAGTGAGAAATTATTGAGAAAAAATTGGGAAAAATGTGAGACCAATTAGTATAGATTTTATGTTATCATTGATTTAGTTATTAAATAAATATTATAGTATTGCTATTAGCAATGTATTGTGCTATCATGTTATTGTCATATCTCCTTCATTAAATATAAAAAATATTTAAAGGAGGTAAAATAGAAATGTGCTTAAATATTTTAAAACAGGATTTAACTTTAAAGGACTACT
>CAJUJC010000060.1 GCA_910586805.1 uncultured Erysipelotrichales bacterium
GAAATTAAGAATAAACATTTACCTATGATTAATGAATCTTATAAAGATTATATTCAGGATTCATATGATAAAGCAGCACAAATTCAGGCATATCGTCAAAATAGACCAGTAGAATTATCAGAATTATCTAAACGTGTAGACGGTGCAAGGGACGTTATCTATAAATTATATGATAACGTTCATAATTTGATTGTTACTGCTGAAATGGTTGAAGAAGCAATTGTGTTTGGAAATCGTTTTCGTTCAACTTTCTTAGAAGTGAATACAGAATTAACGAAGGCTGAAGTTTTGTTTAGAAATGGTGAATATACAAAGGCTTTATCTACAGCTGTTGATATTATTGAAAAGATTCAACCTGGTTCTTATGAAGAATTAATTAAAAAATCTACTCAAAAGTCCTAATTAAGGACTTTTTTGGTGGAAAAATTTCATTGAACATGATATATATACATATAATGAAATAGGGAGGAAAGATATGATTTATTTAGATTATGTATCAACAACACCATTAAATAGTGAAGTGAATCGTATGTATCAGTCTTTATTAAATGATTATTTTGCAAATGCTGATTCTTTATACTCGCTAGGTATCCAAACAAGTCGCTTGATGGAACAATCACGATACCATGTATCAAAATTATTAAATGTTTTACCACAAGAGTTGATTTTTACAAGCGGTGCTAGTGAATCGAATAGCACTGCCATTAAGGGGTGTGCATTTCAGTACCAAAAAAGAGGAAAGCATATTATCACAAGTGTTATTGAACATTCTAGTGTTTATAATACATGTTTACAGTTAAAGGATGTTTTTGGCTTTGATGTTGATTTTATTTCAGTAGATAGTCAAGGAAGAATTGATTTAAAAGAACTTGAATCAAAGATAAGAAAAGATACAATATTAATTTCTATAATGTATGTCAGTAATGAAGTGGGGACAATACAGCCTATTGAGGAAGTAAGGAAACTTATTCAAAAAATAAATCCTCAAATTAAATTACATGTTGATATGGTACAGGCTTTAGGAAAAATACCTGTGGATTTATCCATTGTTGATTATGCAAGTTTTTCAGCACATAAAATTTATGGATTAAAAGGAAGTGGTTTATTATATAAAAAAGAAAATGCTTCTTTGGTTCCATTGATTAATGGTGGACAACAGGAAAATCATATGCGTGGAGGAACTTCTAATACAGCGACTCATACAATGTTTGCTAAAACATTACGTTTAGCTTTAGAAAATGCTAAGGAAAAATATGATCATGTGATGAAATTAAATCAATATGTAAGACAACAATTACAAAAGGAGGATGATATTGTTATTAATACTCCTGTTAGTCACTCTTCTCCTTATATATTAAATTTTTCATGTGTAGGATATAAACCAGAAGTGTTATTGCACGCATTAGAGGAAAAAGGATGTTATGTATCTACAAAGAGTACATGTTCATCTCATAAAAATGATGTCTCTCATACACTAGCAGCTATGCATTTATCTGATGATATAGCAAGTAGTGCTATTCGTATTAGTTTTTCTCATCTAACAACACAACAAGAAGTTGAAGAATTTTTATATCATCTTCATCATATTTTAAAAACAATTAAGAAAACGAGGTAATGAAATGGAATGTAATCATATATTGGTTCGCTTTGGTGAACTCACAACAAAAGGAAAAAATCGTAAAACTTTTATTAGAAAATTATGTCATAATACAAAGGAAATATTAAATCAGTTTGAAAATTTGAAATATGAATTATCTTTTGATCGTATGTATATACTATTAAATGGAGAAGATCCAAAGGCTGTTTGTGACAAATTAAAAACAGTCTTTGGTATTCATTCATTTTCATTATGTTATAAAGTTGAAAGTGATTTAGAAAAAATAAAAAATGTTTGTTTACAAGTTATTGAAAATAATGATGGACATACTTTTAAGATTGATACCAAAAGAAATGATAAAGATTTTCCACTTCTTTCTCATGATATCAATAGAGCTATTGCTGGACATATTTTTCATCACACAACAAAAGAATTGAAAGTAGATGTTCACCATCCTGAAATTTTAGTAAAGGTTGAGTTAAGAAAAGAATGTACATATGTTATGGATAATGTCATCATGGGTGCTGGAGGATATCCTGTTGGTATTGGTGGCAAAGCATTATTAATGTTATCAGGAGGAATTGATTCTCCAGTTGCAGGATATTTGACATTGAAAAGAGGAGTGGACATTGAATGCATCCATTATGCTTCACCACCTTATACAAATGAATTGGCTCGTGAAAAAGTGTTAGATTTAGTAGATGTTTTAAAACATTATACACATGGAAGAATTGTTGTTCATATTGTTCCTTTTACTGATTTGCAATTAAAAGTTTATGAACATTGTCATGAAAGTTATGCAATGACTGTGATGAGAAGAATGATGTATAGAATTGCTGAAAAAGTTGCACAAAAAAATAATTGTTTAGCTATTGTGAATGGAGAAAGTATTGGACAAGTTGCTTCTCAAACATTAGAAAGTATGTCAGTTATTAATAGTGTGATTACAACGCCAGTTTTACGTCCAGTTGCTTGTATGGATAAATTAGAAATTATTAAAATTGCTGAAAAAATTGGTACATATGATATTTCAATAAGACCTCATGAAGATTGTTGTACAATCTTTACACCAAAACAACCAGCAACAAAGCCAAAAAGCTATAAAGCAGAAAGTTTTGAAAAAGAATGGGATTTTGAAACAATGGTTAATGAATGTGTGGAAAACGTTGAAACAATCGTGGTAGATATGCAATACAAAAAAAATGACGAATTATTTTAATTTTTTTGAATAATTATCATCTTATGGCACAAACTAATTGTGTCAGGAGGTGAAAGTTATGAATAACACAAGTAAAAACAAATTAGTCGTTCCTGGTGCTCAAAATGCTATCGACCAAATGAAATACGAAATCGCTAACGAATTTGGTGTTAATTTAGGACCTGATGCAACTTCTCGTGCTAACGGATCTGTTGGTGGTGAAATCACTAAGAGATTAGTTCAAATGGGACAAAACCAAATCGCTGGTAGACAATCTAATCAATAAGATATGAAATCCTATTCATAAATTCCTTATGAATAGGATTTTCTTTTAAAAAAATAAACACTTTTCAATTTCCTGTTGAGTTCTTGTATTATTTTATGTAAAATAGGAATAGTTATTGTAGGAGGATGAAAAAATATGACAAAAGTTATGGCTGTTAACGCTGGAAGTTCTTCATTAAAATTCCAATTATTCAATATGCCAAGTGAAGAAGTTATTACTTCAGGAATTGTAGAAAGAATTGGGTTAGATGAAGGTATTTTTACGATTAAATATAATGGAGAAAAGAAAACAACAAAATGCCCAATCCCTGATCATCAAATTGCTGTTGATATGTTATTAAAAGCACTTGTTGAAGAAGGTGTTGTTAAAGAATTAAAAGAAATCAATGCTGTTGGACATCGTATTGTTCATGGTGGTGAATATTTTAATGATAGTGCTGTTGTTAATGAAGATGTTGTAAATAAAGTAGAAGAATTATGTGAATTAGCACCATTACATAATCCTGCACACTTAGTAGGATATCGTGCTTTTAAAGCAGCTTTACCTGGTGTTGAACATGTTTTTACATTTGATACTGCTTTCCATCAAACATTAGATAAAGAAATGTATTTATATCCATTACCAATGGAATATTATACTGATTTAAAAGTAAGAAGATATGGTGCTCATGGAACAAGTCATAAATATGTTTCTGAACAAGCTATTGATATGTTGGGAAATCCAAGTGAATCAAAAGTTATCGTTTGTCACTTAGGAAATGGTGCAAGTTTATCTGCTGTAAAAAATGGAAAATGTATTGATACATCAATGGGATTCACACCACTTGCTGGTGTTATGATGGGAACTCGTTGTGGTGATGTTGATCCATCAATTATGCCTTATTTATGTAATAAGTTAGGAAAAAGTGCTGATGAAATGTTAGAAATCTACAACAAAAAATCAGGTATGTTAGGTGTTTCTAAAATTTCTTCAGATTCAAGAGATATTGAAGATGCATACTATGCAGGAAATCAAGTCGCTATTGATACAAGTTTATTATATGCTCGTATTGTATCTAAATTTATTGGTTCTTATTATGTAGAGTTAGGTGGATGTGATGCAATTGCATTTACTGCTGGATTAGGTGAAAATGCTGCTTATTTAAGAACTTTAATTATCAAAGATATTGAAGAAGCGCTTGGTGCTCAACTTGATGAAGAAGCAAATAAAGTCAGAAGTGGAGAAAACAGAGTCATTTCTACTGAGGATTCAAAAATAAAAGTCATGATTATTCCAACAAATGAAGAAGTTATGATTGCAAGGGATACAGTAAGATTGTTAGGTTTATAAAATAGAAGAGTTGGTTTTCAACTCTTTTTTTATTATAGTGTATTTGAGATTGATTTTTTGCATCTAAATATAATATAAATGACTTTATTATTACATATATGTATAATTATAAATGAAAGGGGAGGTGTTTATGGGATTAGGATTAATTGCTTTAGGTTTTATTTTTCTTGAAGGTTTACAAGTTAGCATAAATTCTTTTACACTCATTCCTGAATATGTTTCTTTTATGATTATACTCATAGGGCTGCTTTGTATAAGAAAAAGAAAAATCATTAAATCTTTAAATATAGCAAGCATATTTACTTTTGTATTATTTTGTTTATTGTTTATACCAATTTTTACAATGTTTGATTTCTTTATATTATTGATGTTTTATATCATTTTGTTTTATGGCATATATCAATTAACTGGAAATATATATACAAAAAAATATTATATTTTATTTATAATTGTTTATATTGGAATTTCATTATATAGTTCCTTTGGTACTCAATATATTGTTTATGGATTTGTTTTATTAGCTGTGAAAATAGTATTGGTGTACATTATTGCATATCATTGGTATAAAGATAATAGAGTTCTAGATGAAGTTTATGAAATGAATAGTGTAGAACATCAATATAATATTTCTACAAAAACATTATTATTTACTCTTGTTGCAAGTTTGGTAGCTATTATTCTTATTCAAGAACCATTGATGAATCAAATTGAAAAAAATAAAGTTATTCAAAAAAGTTGGTATGGAGAAATTGAAGGTAAAGTTATTGTAGAAAGAATATGGGTGAGACAATCTAGAGGTCTTATTCAAGAAGTGGAGTGGAGTAGGCCATGTATTTGGATCAACCAGTCTGATTTTAATCAATCCCAATACTACTCATTATCATTTTTAGATAATGAAATAAGTTATAATGAAATAGTTAAAGAAGATAACTCAGATGATTATTTTATAGGAAAACGAGATGGATATTGTTATCTTTCATATAAGGATTTTGATATGGATTGGGAACCGTTAATAAATAAAAAGAATTGGGATATGGATATCCAATTATTTGATGAAAATAAACAACTTGTCAACTGTTATAAGATTCATCTTTCTACAGAAACTCCATATATTGAATATGGTTATAAAGATAATGAAGTTCAAATAGAAAATTTGCAAATTTATGATGGATTTATAATGAATTCAGGTCAAGTGACAGTGGATAAGCAATATGAAAACTATCGTTTGTGTATGAGCGGTAATAAAGAATTAAATAAAGATACCTTTTATTGGCTAGATATTTCTGTAAGTAATCCTCAAGTAATGAGAAATTATATTATTTATAAAGAAAGATATACACATATTTATATAGGTGAATTACCAAATTACTATATCCATATTATTGATGAAAATAACCAGTGTGTTAAAACGATACAGGTGGAAAGACAATGAAATTAATATGTCATTCATATCATGAAAAAGAATTACTAGAGATATTAAAAGATTATATGGATATAGATATAGTATTGGTTGAAAAAGGAAGAAATTATGAGGGATTGGCTTATTTGTTTGATGAAGAGCATATCCATGAGCTTATTCAATATTTAGAAAAATTGAAGTTAAAAAGGAATATTGTTGGATATAAACATAAAAGAATGTATTTGATTTCTATTGATGATATTGAATATATAGAGGGATTTTCTAAAGAATGTTATATTCATACACTTGATGATGAATATCAAAGCGAATATAAACTGTATGAATTAGAAGACATGTTACAAGGCACATCATTTATAAGAATTAACAAATCTATGTTAGTCAACTTATTTTTTATTGATTACATTTTAACAGAAGCTAATATGAAATATGGACTATATATGAGATCTCATATAAAACTGACTTTAAATCGTAAATATGTTTTAACATTTAAACAGAAGATTGGAAAGAGGAGAAAATGATGAAGGAAAAATTAGGAATAAGATTTTTGACACAATTAATAGCTTATTGTTTTTTAATATTTGTATTGAGTCATGGTTATTTTTTTGAAATCAGTTTATTAACTTTCCTTTATATTTTCGTTTTGGCTTTGATTTCAACAATATTTTTAGAATGTTTTGATAGATTATTTGTGAAAATGATAAATTATGAAAGGTGGATTGTTGGAATAGGTATCCTTTTACAAATGTTGATTTATTATATAGGAACATACTATTTATTTATTGTTATTGGATATTTATTTATAATTATGGTAAAAGATATGTATAGGATTGGAAATATGCAAAAGTCTTTGAAGAATTTTCAGCAGGAATATGAATAAAGAAAAGGTTTAATGATACAAACCTTTTTCTTTTAGTTCATATTCTCTTCATTATGTGATAATATGATAGAAGTAGGTGATAATTATGGATATTTTATTAGGAAAAGAAAAAATGTATGATCAAGTTATTTTATATAGACACGTTAATCCAGATTTGGATGCTTATGGTTCACAACTTGGCATGTATTGGATGATTAAGACTGTGATACCTCATATTCATGTTGTGTTAGCTGGTGATATGAGTCAGGATATTTTAAAAATATTTCCAAGTTTTGAAGTGAATGAAGTCAAAGAAGGAAAAACTTTAGGGATTGTATTAGATACTGCAAATAAGGAACGTATAGATGGTGATATAAGCCTTTGTGATAAAATTATAAAGATCGATCATCATATTGTTGTAGATTCTTATGGTGATATTAATATTGAACATGAGGGTGCTTCTTCATGTTGTGAGATTGTTACACTTTTATTAAAAGAGTATTATGTTGATTTGCCTGTTGAAGCAGCATCATCTTTGTATTTAGGGATGATTGGAGATAGTAATCGTTTTTTGTATAATACAACAACAAAGAAAACATTTGAAGCAGCAACGTATTTATTGAGATATGGTATTTGTATTGAAGAATTATATCAATCTTTATATATGAAAACAAAAAAAGATTTAGAACTTACAAAATTTATTTATAACCATTATCATGAAAGAGATGGTATAGCATGGTATTATCTTTCTGATGAGGATTTAAAATATTTAGGTATAGAAAGAAACCAAGGTTCTCAGTTTGTTAATTTGCTTGCGAATGTTGATGAGTTTAAAGTATGGATGGCTGTTACTGAAAATAAACAAGAAAGTAACTATCGTGTGAGTATAAGGAGTCGAGGTGTTGCTATTAATGAAGTAGCAAGTATGTTTAGAGGTGGAGGACATGCTTATGCTTCGGGGGCAACTCTTGAAACATTAGATGAATTAGATGATTTAATAGAAAAACTAAAGGAGAAAATGAATGGATAGAATATTTGAAAAAATTTTTGAGAGGGGAAGTCATCATTCTTCTTTCTTTGAAGAAAGACAACCATGTAAAAATGGGACTATAAAATCTTTATTGATAGTGATTATATTGTTTTTTGGAGTTGAGTATTTTGCATTAACACCTATCACTTTAAGATCACCTGACTTTTTATTTATGTTTGCTGTTTTCATAATGATATTTATAGGTTTAAGAAGTATTTTTAGTGTATCTTTTGATAAAGTTGGTCGATATGGATTATTGCTTGCTGGTTTGATTATTGCTTATGTGTTGATAGGACAAATCATGAGTTCACCAATTTTTAATGCTTCAGCATATCAAAAACAATTGAATGTAGATAAAGATGCTGATTTTTATAAAGATAATGAAAAAGTGAACTATCAATCTATACCAGTTGTTGATAAAGATAGTGCAGAACGCTTAGGTGATCGAAAAATGGGTGAGATTGTTGATTATGTTTCACAATTTGAAGTTGATAACAGCTATGAACAAATTAACTATAATGATAAACCTTATCGTGTAACAACAATTTCTTATAGTGATTTCATTAAGTGGTTTACAAACCATAAAGAGGGATTACCAGCATATATTCGTGTGGATATGGTTACTCAAGAATCAGAAGTGGTAAGATTAAAGGAAGGAATGAAATATTCTCATTCTGATTTGTTTTTTAGAAATTTAAAAAGACATATTCGTTTGCATTATCCAACAATGATGTTTGAAGAACCAACTTTTGAAATTGATGATAATGGACATCCTTATTGGATTGCACCTGTTTATAATTATAAGATTGGATTGTTTGGTGGAAAAGATATTACAGGAGCTATTTTGGTTGATGCCATTAGTGGTGATAGTCAATATTATAAAATAGATGAAGTTCCAACTTGGATAGATAGAGTTTATTCAGCTGATTTATTACTAGCTCAATTAGAAAATTGGGGAAAATATGGAAAAGGGTTTTTAAATACTGTTTTTTCTCAAAAAGGTGTTTTAAAGCCAACTGATGGTTACAATTACATTGCCTTAGATGATGATGTTTATATTTATACAGGATTAACGTCTGTATCTAGTGATGCTTCAAATGTTGGTTTTGCATTAATCAATATGAGAACAAAAGAGGCAAAATATTATGCTATTAGTGGTGCTGAAGAATATTCAGCAATGTCTTCGGCTGAGGGTAAAGTGCAAAACTTAAAATATACAGCAACGTTCCCAATTTTAATTAATGCTGGAGGGCAACCAACATACTTTATGTCGTTAAAAGATAGTGCTGGTTTAGTGAAACAGTATGCATTTGTCAGTGTAGAAAACTATCAAATTGTCGCAACTGGTGAAAGTGTTGCAGCTGCTGAAAAAGCATATTATCAATTATTGACTGATAATGGAAAAGTAAAGGTTGATATTGAAAATAAAGAAATCAAAGGTAAGATTACTGATATTAAAGAAGCAGTTGTTAATGGAAATTCAAATTACTATTTTAAAGTTGAAGGTAGTGATGTTGTGTTTATTGCACCTATTTCTTTAAGTGATCGATTACCTCTTGCAAAGATTGGAGATCAAGTCAAAGTAGAATATGTTGAAGATGGTTCAATGAGTGAGGTTGTTTCATCAATTGTATTTGAATAAGGGGGGGGAATGTTAAATGAACAATTTATTAGAACGATTAAAAATGTATGAGCCATTTTTCCATAAATGGAAAGTTGATTTTATTGCAACAACTTATGATGATATGGCATGGGTTTACCTTGTTGATGATAGGGCATTTGAAAAAGAATATGCTTTAATGAAAGTTAAAACAATTCCTTGTCATGATGATGATTCAGAAAAACAAGTTTATAATTTAATGATGAAGTATGATATTTATCATTATCCTGATTTATCAAATTCTCCTTACATTGATGAAGAACATTATTATATTGAAAAAGATAATCATATTGTTGGTGTAGATGTTTGTTTATTGTCAGCTATTGATGAACTTACTGATGATGAAGAAGTAACATACGAAGAAGATATGTATCAATTAGCTTTAGAATATTTGAATGGAAAAAATAAAGTACAAGATGAATATAAAGCTTTTGAATATTATGAAAAAGCAGCATTGTTAAATCATTCTAAATCTCTTTGTTCGATGGGATATTTATATGAAGTTGGTTTGGGTGTTTCAATGGATAAAACAATAGCAGTTAAGTATTATAAAAAAGCTGCTGATTTAGGAGATAGTATTGCTCAATGTAACTATGCATTTTGTTGTTATGATGGTATTGGGATTGAGCAAAATGATGAGGAAGCTTATTGTTATTTTCAAAAAGCTGCTCAACAACAATTACCCCGTGCATATTTTTATTTAGGTGAATGTTTACAGTATGGTCGAGGTGTTGAAGAAAATGTTCAAGAAGCACTTCATTATTTTCAATTGGCAGCAGAGAATGATTTTGTGCAAGCTAATTATAGTGTAGGATATTTTTATGAAGCTGGTATTGGTGTTCAACAGGATTTTCATGAAGCGGCTAAGTGGTATCAATTAGGTGCTGAGCAAGGTTTAGAAGTTGCGCAACTTCAATTAGGGTATTTATATGAAGTAGGAGAAGGTGTTGAAGAAGATCCACAAATGGCTGTTTATTGGTATCAACAGGCTTCAAATTTAAATTATCCACCAGCACATTGCTATTTAGCTTATTGTTATGAGGTTGGAATAGGTGTAGAACAAGATATAAATAAAGCAAAGGAACTTTATTTAAGAAGTGCTGATTTAGGATATCCTCGTGCAATGATGGCTTATGGAAAATTAATTGAAGATGAGAATATGGAATTGGCTATTGATTATTTAAGACGTAGTGCAGAAATGGGTTATGTTTTTGCAATGTGTAAGTATTCTTATTATTTGGAAAATGGTATAGGTGTTAAAAAAGATGAAAGTTTAGCTTTTCATTATTGTGAACAAGCTGCTCAATATAATGAACCAGGAGCATTATGTACTTTAGGATACTATTATGAAAATGGTGTGGGTTGTGAAATTGATTTAGAAAAGGCTTTTCATTATTATCAATTATCAAGTCATGAAGGCAATTTACGCGGGACAACAAATTTAGGCTATTGTTATGAAGCTGGTATTGGTTGTGAAAAAGATGAGAAAAAAGCAGTAGAGTTTTATCAATTGGCATCAGACTTAAATTATGATGTTGCACAATGTAATTTAGGCTATTGTTATGAAGCTGGTATTGGTGTAGATAGAGATTTAAAACAAGCCATCTATTATTATCAGCTTTCATCTGAACAGGGTAATCTTCGTGCTTTATGTAATCTTGCTTATTTTTATGAACAGGGAATTGGCTGTGAAGTTGATTTTCATAAAGCTTTTGAGTATTATTCTCAAGCAGCTCAATATCATTATCCTCGTGCGTTATGTAGTTTAGGATTACTTTATGAATTAGGTCATGGTGTTGATGCAGATACAAAAAAAGCGGTTGAATATTATCAGGAAGCATCTGATTTAGGTGATGAGGTTGCACAATGTAATTTGGGTTATTGTTATGAAATGGGAATTGGTGTTGAAGTTGATGAGTATAAGGCACGTGAATACTATGAACTCTCAGCACGTACAAAATATCCAAGAGCTTTATTTAATTTAGGTATTTTCTATGAAACAAAAATGGGTGGATTAGATGATGAAAATCAAGCGTTTGCTTTATATCAGGAAGCAACGTTAGCAAACTATTTACCAGCAGTTTGTCATTTAGCTGGTTGCTATGAAGATGGTATTGGTGTTAAACAAGATTTAAATCAAGCATTTGAATACTATCTACAAGCAGCCAAACAATCTTATCCAAGAGGCCTATATAATGTAGGACGTTTCTATGAATATGGTATTGCTTTTGAAAAAGATGAAAAAGTCGCATTATCTTATTATCAGGAAGCAGCAAATGCTAATTATGGTGAAGCATGGACTGCAGTAGGAAATATGTATGAGTTTGCGAAAGGAACAACAAAAAATCTTGAAAAAGCTTATGAGTGTTATGAAAAAGCAATGGATTTAGGCTATGCAAGTGGTTATTTCTTTATGGCTCGTATGTATCGTTATGCAATTGGTAGAGAAGAAAACATACAAAAGGCAATGGAATGTTATAAAATTGCTGCTGATATGGGACATGTTTCAGCAATGTATAATTTAGCACTTTTATATGATTTTGAAGGCGATGAAAAAAATCATGATATTAAAAAAGCTATTGAGTATTACCAAAAGGCTGCTGATAGAAATCATCCTGGCGCTTTAAATAATTTAGGTGTGTGTTATAAAGAAGGAACAGGTGTTGAACTTGATTTTAATAAAGCATTTGAATTGTTTATGAGAGCTTCGAAGGGAGAAGATCCTTATTCTTATATCAATCTTGCACGTTGTTATTTGTTTGGTCAAGGAGTAGAAATTGATTTAGAAATTGCTAAACTTTGGTGTCAAAAAGCGATTGATAATGATATTGGTGGCGCTGAAGATTTAATGAAAGAAATTAATGGAAAACTTAATAAACCTAAAGAAGAAAAGAAAGGATTTTTGTTTAGAAAGAAGAGAAAATAAATGAATATCAAAAAATATGAGTTTGATGCATTGATTTTAAAAGTTCCAGATATTGATGGTGCTTATATTGAATTTCCATATGATGTTAAAAAGGAATTTGGCAAAGGACGTGTGAAAGTTCATGCTTTATTTGATGGAGAAGCATATGATGGGAGTTTGGTTCGTATGAAAACACCAGGACATATTATTGGTTTAAGAAAAGATATACGTGCAAAGATTAATAAACAACCTGGAGATTATGTCCATGTTGTAATAAGTGAACGTGAATAATGAAACAAAGGAAATTCTTAAGGCTCTGTGTCAAGAGTGGAGGGGGGAAGTAACTGAATAAGTTACTTCCTTTGTT
>CAJUJC010000061.1 GCA_910586805.1 uncultured Erysipelotrichales bacterium
AAAGATTAAATGAGCTGGTTATAAGAATTTTTGATGTAAACAATGAAGAAGATATTTATAGTATTTTGAACTAAAAAAGTAAAATAGACTCATTCAAAAAGATTAATTTGTTTACAGCCTCTATTGTAGTAAAAAAAACTAGTCTTTGTTCATTGTTGTTTGGTCAAATAATTATATTTACTAAAAACGATATTATTCTTTTAAGAATAAATAGAAACGTATTATATATAATAAATGGAGGAGAAAAACATGCTAGTTAATATTGAAACAGAAAGATTGTTACTAAGAAATTATAAACGTGAGGATGCCTTGAGTATGTTTGAAAATTACTGTAGTGATGTAGAAGTAACAAAATATGTTACTTGGTATCCACATCCTCATGTGGAATATACTCAAGAATATTTAGATAAGAAAGTATTACCCCAAAATGAAAATCCTAATTGTATGGATTTGGCAATTACTTTGAAAAGTCATTCAAATAATGTTATTGGTAATATTGCAGCATGGCAAACCAAAGAAAATGTAGTTGAACTTGGTTATGTTATTTCTAGAGATTATCAAGGTAAGGGTTATATGAGTGAAGCAGTTAGAGCAATTGTTCAGTATATTTTTACACAGACACCAATTTTGGAAATTATAGCATTTTATGAATTAGAAAATCCTGCAAGTGGAGTAGTTTTGCAAAAGTGTGGTTTTATTTATCAAAAGAATATTTGGGATAAACGTAAGTTTGATTCAGCTAGTGATGATACAGTTCTATGTTCTTTGTATTCAATTCATAAACAAAATTGGTTAAATAATCAGTAAAATGAAATAGTTTTTTTATAGAAGGATAAAAACATGACTAAAAAAAGAAACACATACCTTTGATTTGATATTGTTTCTTTTTGTGTTATAGTATTTTTATTTTAAATTTAAGAATAGCCTTAAATAAATCACCATCTAATTCTATTTTAAACTGCCCACCTTGAATATCGGTGAAACTCTTTACTATTGATAAACCTAAACCTGAACCACTTGTATTACGAGATTCATCTCCTTGTACAAATCTTTCAATAATTTCATTTTCATTAAATTTCATTTCATCTTTTGAAATATTCTTTAATGTTAAAATAACTTCATCATCTTTTTTAATAACATCTAAATAAACTCTTGTATTTTCTAAAGCATATTTACTAGCATTAATAAGTAAATTTTCTAAAATACGATAAGTCTTAGAGCTATCTAAATAACATATTATTTTATCATGTGAATAAAAACTTCTTATCTCTAAATGTTTTGCATCAAATTGTTCTTGACATTCTAGTTGAGCTTGTTTAATTAAAGAGATAATATCAACATCCATATAATCTAGTTTTATATCACCACTATTAGCCTTACTGACTTCAAATAAATCTTCTATTAAATTTTTTAAACGTAAAGAATTTCTTTCTAAAATACGAATATATTCTTGTCTTTGTTCATCACTTAAATCATTATTTTTTAAAATATCAATATAAGTAATAATAGAAGTTAAAGGTGTTTTTAAATCATGTGATACGTTTGTGATTAACTCAGTTTTTGTTTTTTGAGATTTGACTTCTTCCTGAACCGCAGTTTCAAAACCATTTTTTATATTAGAAAATTTCTCTCTTAAAGGATTAAATAAACCGATATCTTCATCCATATCTAAATTAAAATTTCCTTGTGATAATTGATCAGTATTTTTTAATAAGATTTCATAGTCCTTCTTAATTTCATCAAATTTCTTTTTCAATATAACAAAGAGAATGAATGAGTAAATCATTGCCAAAAATGGACCACCTACAAACAATATACATAAAACACAAATAATTATAAAGTTAATACCAACAATTTTTAACACAACTTTATTAACATTATCATTAAAATCAAAATTAAAAATATAAGTTATTAATTTTCTAAGTTGAATATAAATCCATCCAATAACAGTATTTTCTTTTACATAATTTTTAAATCCTTTATGAAAAATAAATTTAATAATATAAATAACAAGACTTATAAGAAAGAAATTGACCATCCATAAACCAATATTCAAAATAGGGTTTAGATATTTTTGTAAATTATCTATACCAAAATGTTTATAGATTTCAGATATATTATTGTTCATAGTATATATAGAAAAATAGAAAGAAAAGGTGATGAAAGTAGGTATAGCGAATCCGAAGATAAGACTTAAAAATTCACATTTAATATTTGATAGCCATTGAAAGAATGTATTTTCTTTTAAAGCGCGTACAGGTATAAATAATGTAACAAGTATTGAAATAAAGATTGCTACAATCATATATGGGATAATAAAGAGTATATATTCTTCCTGTTGGACACTTTCAATATAATGATAAAGATGAGTATCAGGTTGTATGTCTTTTGTGACAGCATAAGTAATTGTCATATTTTTAGGTGTAGTTACAGTAAACTCTAGGGGTTCATTTGTTACTTCATCTACAACATCAGTCATATATGTGTTAGCTATACTATATTCAGCTAAATATTTTTCTAGTAATTTTTTATCAATGTTTGAAAATTGAACAGTTGGCTGACCATCTTTATCATATGATACCTGATAATAAAATGAATAATCATTTTGAAGTTCTTTATCTTTTTGAATATTTGATATATTGTTCTTGGAATTTGTTTTAATTTGATTTGTTTGATGATCTACTGCAACATAATAATAATTTTCATCATTATCCAATATGTTTTTTGCACTTTCAAAATCACTAATGATATTATCATGAGAAAATTGAAGCCTATCAGCTAAAGTATTTTTAAATTCAAAGAATTGATCATAAGGTTTTGTACTAGGTCTTGTTTGTTCTTGGATAATGTAGTTAAATTTGATGGTATCTTGAACCATATATTGATATACTTTTTCATTATAATCTGTGTTTACACGAGATTTTATAGTTGGATAGGTGCAATATATACTTATACTACAAATAAAAGTTGTAATCAATAAAATAAATGTACCTATATATTTGTTTTTTTTCATAATGAATCCCTTCCTTGTTTTTCAATTTTGTATCCAACACCCCAAACGACTTTTAAATATTGAGGTTTTTTTGGATCAACTTCAATCTTTTCTCTTAAATTACGAACATGAACCATAACAGTATCTGTACTAATAGCATCTTCTTTCCATACACTTTCATAGATATTATCAGCAGAAAATACTTTTCCTGGATGTTCCATTAAGAGTTGCAAGATTTTAAATTCAATAGGAGTAACTTTAATCATTTTTCCTTCAACACTGACTTGTTTTGTATCAAGATTTAATTCAAGACCTCCTACAACATAAGAGTTTTCTTGTTTTTGTCCAATAACATTTAAATAACGTGTATAACGACGAAGTTGAGAAGAAACACGAGCAAGTAATTCTAGGGGAACGAAAGGTTTTGTGATATAATCATCAGCTCCTATGTTTAAACCAGTGATTTTATCAATGTCTTCTGATTTTGCAGATAATATGATAATAGGAAAATCGTAAGATTCTCTTATTTTCATTGTCATTTGAATACCATCCATAACAGGCATCATAATATCAACAATAGCTAAATGAATTGTTTCTTGATTAACAATATTTAATCCTTCTTGCCCATTGTATGCTTTATAGACATGATAACCTTGATTTTTTAAATAAATTTCTATGGCATCACATATTTCAATTTCATCTTCAACAATTAATATATTGTATTCCATCATAATCCCTCATTTCTTTAAATATTATACTTAAAAACGCTAAAGAAAAGTAGAGTATAAATCAAAAGAATTTCTAAAGATTACAATGGATATGCTGTTTTTGAGTCATTTTTTTATAAAAGATTAATCCAATCAAAGAAATAATACCTGTAATCACAAAAACAATAATTGAGAATAGATAATCTTCTACACCTAAAGCGTGACCTCCAACTGTACTTGTGATGATGGAAGGTATTCTTGCAAGAGTTGTAATAAATAAATAATGTGAAAACTTTATATTCGTGAGAGGGATAAAGTATGTCAAAACATCTTTTGGTGTGCCAGGTATAAAAAAGATAATAAATAGAATGATGTTCAAATTTTCTTTATTTTGAAGAAATTGAAGTTGTTCAATTTGGTTGATATCAATAAATCGATTTATGAAACGGATTCCCCAAGTTTTTATAAATATATATATGAGGAATGACCCAATGGCACTTCCAATTAAACAAATAATTAATCCATTTATAGGACCATAGATATAACCAGCCATAATTTCAATAATTTCACCTGGTAAAAAGGCTAAAATAATTTGTGTAGACATAATTAATGCTAGTATCAATTGTCCTAGTATACCATATGATTGTAGTTGTGTTCTTAAGTGTTGTGGATTGTCAAATAATTTCATTAAAGGTTGATATAAAATTAAACATAAGACTCCCATAATTAATAAACTACATATAATAAATATAATCTCTTTCTTTTTATTTTTTAGTTTGTTCATGTTTCTTCTCTCCTTGTCGTTATAAGTATGGACAATAAAAATAAAAATGAACTTGTAAAAAAATGAAAGAAAAACGAAAGAAAAAAGAAGGAAATTACTTTCCTTCTATAAAATATGTAGCTTCCATATCGGCAGTAGATAAAGCAAAGGCAAGTGGGAACATTTCAAAAGCTGCACCAACATTTCTTGTTTCTTCGTTACCTGCAAATCCCATATGATAACGTATTGCAAAAGCTTCTTCTCTTGTAAGTTTCATATATCCACTAATCATGTAAACACTTTTTTCTCCATGACCATAAGGTAACATATCGTTATATTCATAAGTAGGGACTTGAATCCATTGACCATTCTCTTTGACATTTCTTGTTCCTCTTTTATAACAATTTACTTTACATAAATCATGTAACAATGCAACAATTGCAATACTTTCTTCACTGTATTTCAATCCATATGTATCTTTAACCCTTTGGCGAGACAAATAATCTTTTAAACAGTCATAAACATTTAAACTATGTTCCAATAAACCACCATCATAGCTTCCATGAAATCTGGTACTAGCAGGTGCATCAAAGAAATCAGAGTTTTTAGATAATAAAAATTCTAATAACTTATCACTTCCTTGCCTTTTAATATGTTGCTTAAATATTTCGATAAAACGTTCTTTATTATTCATATGTATCACATCCTTGCTTTAAGTATAACATAATTTTAATGATTTTGTAGAATATTCGTATTATAATAATAAATGGTGATATTATGAAAAAAATAAAAACAAATGTTTTGAGACTATTAGATCAATCACATATTGATTATGAAATAAGAGAATATGAGTATGATGAAGATCGACTAAGTGGCAATCATATTGTTGATCAAGTTGATTTAGAAGCAGATGAAATCTATAAAACCCTTGTTCTTAAAGGTGATAAAGATTATTTGATTTGTTGCATTCCAGTTAATCATGAAATTCATTTAAAAAAATTAGCAAAAGTGAGTGAAAATAAAAGTGTAGAGATGATTCCTCAAAAAGAATTATTACCATTGACTGGCTATATGAGAGGGGGCTGTAGCCCTATTGGTATGAAGAAAAAATTTAAAACTTATTTTCAAGAGGATATAATTCTCATAGATAGAGTTGCTGTGAGTGCTGGTAAAAGAGGCTTACAAGTTGTTTTAAAACCACAAGATTTGATCGATTATGTGGATGGTATATACGTTGATGTTATTCAATAAAATTTTATCAAATAGGAAATGTTATAAAGTACTTTTTATTGTAATATCATTTTTACTTCATAATCTAAAATTTAATCATACAAAATAAGGAACTTTAATCATAAGTTCCTTATTAATTCTTTAATCTCTTCTATGTATTTTGTTTGTATGATGGACAGATGCATTTTATTAAATGGCAGTTCACTTTGATCATGGTCTCCTCTCATTGTATAGTTTTCCTGAAAGTGATGGGGTAAATCCTTTCTTGCACTTCCTGCATCAATTATCAGCATATAGACACTTTTAATATCCTGATACTTTTGGGATATTTTTGCATTCTCTGCAAGTCTTTTTCCAAGATAACACTGAAACCTGATAAGATCATTGTTTGTGATAGGGCTTGACTACATTTCAAGAATGTAATGATGACCTTCTTCATCTTCAGCCATAATATCAATAATAAGTTTCTTACCAAGATAATCATCACCATACATTGCTTCAGGAATAACATAGGTAGAAACAATATTCCTGCTTGTTGTCAGTTGATAGAGCCACAATCTAACATCTTCATTATGCATCAGAAGATAATGAAAAAAATGATCATAAGCAAAATGTTTAACTTCTAAAAAGTTATTTCGTTATAATCTTTTTTTATTTATAATGAAAAAAACAAACTTTTTTGTAAAAAAAAGAGTTATAAAGTCGAGGAGGGGAAATATGAACGAAAAGTATTATATAAAACGTATAAAAAAAGGCGATCATGATGCCTTAGATACATTTATTGAAGAACTCTATCCTCATGTGTACACATTTATTAAGTATAAAGTACAAGATATTCATTTGGCTTATGATTTAACTCAAGATGTCTTTGTGCGATTTATAAGAGCTTTACCTACATATAAAAGTGAAGGAAAAGTGTTGAATTATTTGTATAAGATTTCCAGTCATGTATGTTTGACTTATTGGAAAAGGCATAAAGAAGAACTTACACTTATAGATGAAATATTGGAAGATGGTGAAATGAATGTCCATGAGGCTATGATTAAGCAATTCACCCATGAACAACTTGAACAAGCGATATATCATTTAAAACCTGAATTACAAGATATTATTATTTTAAAATATTTTCATCAGTATACTTTTAAAGAAATATCATACATATATCATATTCCTATATCAACAATCAAAACGAGACATTATAATGCATTAAAACAATTAAAAAAGATTTTAGAAAGGAGTCAAAACTATGAACCAACATTTACAAGAAACTAAAAGAGTTTGTCATCAGGAGTTAAATTGTATACAAAACAAATATTTGGTATCTCATATAGAAATAATTCTTCGTTTTTTAAAGAATGACTTACAAAAACATATAATCATTGCTTTTGTTGGACTTATTCCTACAATTTTATTTGCCTCTTTAAATCCACAAAGTATTATTTTATGTTTATCTTTATATTTTATGTTTTTAGGAATGTTATTTATTTATGAACAACTTAAAGAACATATCTATGGTATGGAAGAAGTTTTAAGTATGTGCTATCTTCATTTTGGTAGAAGATTTATATATAAAACAATATGTATTTCTATTTTACAATTAATCATTATGATTATATGTCAACTATTGTTCACAGATCAAAATAGTATTGATTTGGTTTTGGCTACACTTATTCCTGTTTATATATCACAAATTATGACAATATTTTTTGTTCGTAGAATAAATAATACTTTTGGATGTTTTGTCGTTCAAAGCTTATCATATATGAGTTCTTTGATTATTAATCAGTATTTTCAAAATATCTTTCAAATCACAATGATTCATTGTGCATTGTTTATTGTAATTTTATGGTTAATACTTCTCTGTAGTGTTATTTATATTCAAAGAAAAAAGGAGATGACATTTATATGGAATTAGTTTTAGAAAATGTAAGTAAGTCTTTTAAAGATAAAGAAGCAGTTAAGAATATTCAATTAACATTGGGAAAAGGAATTCATGCATTGCTTGGGTCTAATGGTAGCGGAAAGACAACATTGTTAAGAATGATCGTGGGAGTTTTGAAAGGACAAGGGTCTATATCTTTTGATGATATTGAATTAAATCAAGAATATGACTGTTATGCTTCTCATATTGGTTATATGCCTCAACACTTTGGATATTATCCTCATTATACTGTAAAAGAGTTTTTAGAATATATGGCTATTGTAAAGGGATTATCAAAAGAATTTAGCGAACAAAAGATTATCGAACTAACAAAGGCCCTTCATTTAGAAGATAAGTTAAATAAAAAGATGAAAACTTTATCAGGAGGAATGTTAAGAAGAGTAGGTATTATTCAGTCTTTATTAAATGAACCTGATATTTTGATATTAGATGAACCTACTGCAGGGTTAGATCCTAAGGAGAGAATTGTTTTTAGAAATTTTATAGCAACACTTTCACAAAATACGATAGTTATATTATCGACACATATTGTAAGCGATATAGAGAGTATTGCAGATGATATTATGATTATGAAAGAGGGAGAGATTATTATGCATGATTGTTATGGGGAATTATTAAAAATTATTGAAAATAAAGTATGGAGTATAACTTTAGATAGAGAAGAAGCTAAAGGATTTTTAAATAATCCCCATGTTGTAAAAAGCCATCATCATAAAGATGGAGTAGATATTAGAATTGTTAGTGATAAAAAACCTCATCCTAAAGCGAAATGTATTGAACCAGATTTAGATGATTTATATTTATATTATTTTGCTGGGGAGGATCATCATGAAGAGGTTGATTAGAAGTGAAATAAAAAAGATTTTAAAAAATAGATTTCATCAAATATTAATTGTTTTATGTATGATAAGTGTTATTGCTTTAACTTTCATTTGTTATCATGGAAATCCTAACAATGTTAATCAAATTCCAGTAGATGGTTATACTTTTGAAAATGAGATTGTGAGTTATCTTGATTATTATAAGTATGCTGATTCTATTCTCATGAAATATGAGGGTGAGTGGTCTCAAGAAAAATATGAAATGATAAAAAAAGAGAGTTTGGATTTAATGAAAAAGTATGCTATTGACATTAATGAAGAACAAATGATTGAATATTATGGAAAAAATTATAAGGAATTAATACATAAATCATTAAATCATGAGTTAACACTTCAAGAATTAGAAGGAGAACTCAAAAAAAGTGATAAAGAGTTATATGACTATATCTATGATATTGATTCAAATAATCCTAAATATGTTCAAATTCATATTATTTATGGTGAGGATGAAAGCCATTATCCAATAGATACATATTTATGTATTTTACATAATGCTTCATATAGTACATTGATGAATGAGGGATTCAATGAATTGAGGGATAGAGGCATACAAGAATATCATACATTAGTATCTCAAAAAACAGGAACACATTATTTTAGTAGTCCTGTGGGTCATAATATATTTATTAATGTTTTAGAGAAATCATTATTTCCTGTTGTTATTGCTATTTTGGTTATTTTAGCGAATGTCTATGGAATAGAAAAACAATATGATATGGAACAACTTGTTTATTCTACAAAAATGACAAAACAAAAAGTTGTCCAAGCAAAATGGATTGCAGGAATTATTTTATCAGTAGGATTGATGTTAATAGCTTTTTTGATAAGTTTTGTATTAGGAAATCTATTTTTACCTGTTCATTCATTTTCTATGCCTGTTATAAGTTTGGGAACAATGCTTGGAGGATATCCTGACTTTCGAATGATGATAAATTATTGGCAGTTATATCTTGTGATTATTTTATTGATATGTGTTGGTGCTATGGCTGTAAGTGTTGTAACAATGATGGTTTCTTATGTATTTAAAAGTCAATTTATAACAATTATTATATTAATGGTTTTACTTTTTATCACAACAATTATGCCTGGAGCAGCCTTTTGTCCACCGTTTGTTATTTTGAACTTAATACCGCAATATGTTGCAGGATTTGGACTGGTTTCTATATTATTTGGTGGTTGTGCTTTAGGAGAACTTCCTTATGTTTTTGGAGAAGTTCCTTTATGGATATTTGTTGCTGGAATATGGACTCTTGTGACTTTAGTTTTATATATACTTATAACGAAACATACTCATAAATGGTATGTATGGAGATAGTTTATGATACTTCATTTAATAAAAAGTGAATTTTATAAATTATATAAAAGAAAGGGTTTGTTATTTGTTTTGCTCATTGGTTTGTTATTAGGTGGCTATTTAGGTGTTTCATCTTATCATCAATATAATCAATTAGGTTATCTAACAAATGATTATGCTGATGAACAGGGAAATAAATTAACACCTATTGAGTTGGCGAATTATGTAGATCAAGAAATTCATAAATATGCAGGTGAAGTCAAACAAGATGTATTGTTAGAAATACAAAATGATTATGAAGAAAAGTTAAAAATATTCACAAGTCATCAAATAGATGATCTAAAGATGAAAGATGTTTATGGAAATGCATATAAAGATATTTTAGATGGAAAGATAAAGGAAAAAGATATTTCAGATTATATGGATAAAAATAAGTCTTTCGAGTATACAAGTGACGAACTAGGTTTTATTGATATAGAGATTTTTTATGAAAATGAAGATATTTTAAATACTGTGCATTTTATTTATTATGATTTGATATATCAGTACAATATATTGTTAGATGGTTTGGAATTAACTGATATGAATCCATTACTTTCTTCATATTACCAAGATCATTTTCAACAAAACAATCACTATTTTGATAGTCCTTTATCCATGAATTTATTAAGTACATCATTGAGTCATATGATGGTTATTCCTATATATATATTGGTTATTGTCTTTGCAAACTTATTTGGTATGGAAAAACAATATCATATAGAACAAGTTATTTATTCTACGAAAGTCACAAAATTTAAAATAACGATAGCAAAAGTGATAACAGCATTGATTGTAAGTATTGGTTATATTATGTTGTTTTTGTTGTTAGGGTTCATCATTTCTTCTATGCTATTACCAATAAGAAATTTTAATATTATGAACATGGTCATGTCTACAAGTTCCTTAAATGGTTATGCTCATATGTATGTCCCTTTCAGTTATATGAATATATTGGTACAATCTGTTTTTTTAATTTTGATAGGGACAATAACAATCATGACATTAGTATGTCTTTTAACTTATTTTATAAAAAATCGTTTTGTCATTATTGTGATTATGTTTGGATTTTTGTTTATGGGGATGATTTTAAAAGATGTACAATATGTTAATGATTTTATAAGGGCATTACTTCCTATGAATATGCTATCTTATGTTGAATATTTTATAGGCTATATTAATGAGAGTGTTTCTTATCCATATTTCATTTTCAATCAGGTGATTTCATATCGTTTTATAGTTATGGTCTTATGGAGCATTATTTCTACTTTATTAATAGGTATTATATTTTATCACTCACAACATAAGATAAGTATTTATTAAAAAAGAAAATTCTTTTTAAAGTCGGTTTATAGTTATTTTTTTATGTGAAATATAGTATGTTTTGTATAAAATATTTATATTTTGTTAGTTTCTTGTAAAGGGTTACATTTTTTAATGATTTGAGCATATTTTTATGGCTTTCAATTATTGAATTTGTTATAATTTGGATAGAGGTGAATTGATAATGGATTATAAAACAAATTATGAAAGATGGTTGAACCATCCTAATGTAGATGAAGCTACAAAAGCTGAATTAGCAAGTATGAGTGAAAAAGAAAAGGAAGATGCTTTCTACACTGATGTTGAATTTGGAACTGCTGGTATGAGAGGAGTCTTAGGGGCGGGGACTAATAGAATGAATCTTTATACAATTAGACGTGCCAATGTTGGTTTTGCGAAATATGTATTAGGTTTAGAAAATTCTAAAGAAAGAGGAATTGCTATTGGATATGATAATAGACATATGTCTTACCAATTTGCAATTGAAAGTGCTAAGGTTTTAGCAACTTATGGTATTAAATCTTATATTTTTGAAAGTTTAAGACCAACTCCTGAATTATCATTTGCAGTAAGATTTTTAAAATGTGCTGGTGGTATTATGATTACTGCCTCTCACAATCCTAAGGAATATAATGGATATAAAGTTTATGACGATACTGGATGCCAATTGATTCCTGAGTGGGGAGATATGGTTGTTAAATATGTCAATGAAGTTGAAGATGAATTGGGTATTGAAGTGTGCTCTAGTGAAGAAGCTATGCCATATATGACATGGATTGGTGAAGAAGTTGATGAAGCATACTATAAAGAAGTTATGGGAATTGAAATTAATCCTGGTATGGACAAATCAGGTTTCAAAATTGTATTCTCACCACAACATGGAACTGCTAATATTCCAGTAAGAACTTGTTTAGGACGTTTAGGATATGATGTTGTACCAGTATTAGCACAATGTGCACCAGATCCTGATTATACAAATACAAAATCTCCTAATCCTGAAGTTGATTTGGCTTATGAATTATCAATTATTAAAGCTAAAGAAGTCGATGCTGATGTTGTTGTTATCACTGATCCAGATGGGGATAGATTAGGTGTTGTTGCGAAACATGATGGTAAATATGTATTAATGAGTGGTAACCAATCTGCAGCTGTGTACTTAGAATATATTTTAAGTCAATTAAAAGAAAAGGGAACATTACCTGCTAATGCGGTTATGTACAATACTATTGTAACTTCTGATTTGGGTGAATTAGTTGCGAGAAGTTATGGAGTAGATGTTGAAAAAACATTAACTGGATTTAAGTTTATTGGTGATAAGATTCGTAAATATGAAAAAACTGGAGAAAAACAATTTATCTTTGGATATGAGGAATCTTATGGATGTGTTATTAAAGATTTCGTAAGAGATAAAGATGCTGTTCAAGCTGTATTAACTGCTGCTGAAGCAG
>CAJUJC010000062.1:0-3551 GCA_910586805.1 uncultured Erysipelotrichales bacterium
ATTTTTGGAGGAAGTTTAACCCATTGCATATTGTTATTACGTCTCCCTATTCTCTTAATATTTAATAAGTTAATAGCACTTACGTTATTAGAAACTGAGTTATGTCCATAAGAACCACAACCTAATGTTAATGATGGAATAAATGCATTATAAACAGAACCAATACCACCAAATGTAGATGGTGCATTTTCAATTACACGAATTGCCTTACATTGTAAACCAAATTGAACAGCAATATCATGATTTTCTGTATGAATTGCAGCTGAATGTCCCAAACCATTAAATTCAACCATTGCAGCAGATTTAGCAATACCATCTTCAGTAGATTCTGCTTTTAATACTGCTAATACTGGAGATAATTTTTCTCTTGTTAATGGTTCACTAGGACCAACTTCTTTACATTCTGCCAATAAAATTTGAGTATCTTCAGGTACTGTAATTCCAGCTTGTTCTGCAATCCAAGTTGCTGGTTTACCTACAACTGCTGGTAAAACACCTTTATCTTTATCTGGGAACATAAAGTTTTCAAGTTTAACTTTTTCTTCCTTATTAACCCAATAAACTTTAAAACGAGAAATTTCTTCTTTAAATTCTTTATAAATTTCTTTATCAACAATCGCTGCTTGTTCCGAAGCACAAATCATACCATTATCAAAAGATTTTGATAATACGATATCATTAACAGCTCTTTTTAATACACAAGTTTTTTCCACATAAGCAGGAACGTTACCAGCTCCTACACCTAACGCAGGTTTTCCACAAGAATATGCTGCACTTACCATTGCATTCCCACCAGTTGCTAGAATTGTTGCTACACCTGGATGATTCATCAATGCAGTTGTTGCATACATAGATTTCATTCCCAACCATTGAATACAGTTTTCTGGTGCTCCAGCAGCCACTGCTGCATCTCTAATAATTTTTGCAGCCATAACTGAACATTCATAAGCTGATGGATGGAATGAGAAAATAATTGGATTTCTTGTTTTTAATGAAATCAATGATTTAAAAATGACTGTTGAAGTAGGATTTGTTGTTGGAACGATACCACAAACAACACCTACTGGTTCAGCGATTTCAGTAATTCCAGTTAATGGATCTTCACTAATAATACCTACTGTTTTTGTCTTACGTAAATTACTTGTTACATATTCACAAGCAAATAAGTTTTTAACAGCTTTATCTTCAAAAACCCCTCTACCTGTTTCATTAACTGCAGCTTCTGCTAAAATACCATGAGCATCTAGTCCTGCTACTGAACACTTAGCTACGATATAATCAATTGCATCTTGACTATACAATTCAAATTTTTCTAAAGCACCCAACGCATTTTGAACTAACTCATCAACATGTTTATCAATATCTTCATTAGTTACTTCTTGAGCTTTTGGCGCTTCATTTTTTACAGTTTTCTTTTCTGCCATTTTCTTTCCTCCATAAATAATAATCTATAAATGTAGTGTACTATAAACTTTGTGAAAAAACAAGCAAGGAGACCCAAAAAAATAAAAAAAGAGTTATGTAAACTCTTTCATCACAAACATTTTCACATTTTGAAAATTTGCATTTTATATCTTATAAAATATAAACAATGTATCCAATATAAGATAACAACATAATAAATGCACCAAGTTGTCTTAATTGCATTTTTTTATTAATAAATACCATAAACATAACAATAGAACCAATAGCAATAATTCCATCAAACAAGAAATTAGAAGCAAAAGGAATTCCATTTGGCGCAACAAGTGAAGCAGTACCTAATACAAATAAAATATTAAATATATTACTTCCAATAATATTACCAATTGCAATATCATTTTTACCTTTTATAGATGCACTTACTGATGTGACTAACTCTGGTAAAGATGTTCCAATAGATACAATTGTAAGTCCGATAATACGATCACTAACCCCAAAAGAAGTTGCAATATCACTTGCTGCATCTACTGTCACTTGACTTCCAACAACAACACAAATAATTCCCAAAACAATCATCAATATCAATTTCCATAAACGATCATTTTCCTCTAATTCAGGGACATCATCAACAGCACCATCATTTCCCTGTTTTGTTAAACGATATAAATAATACAAAAACATTAAGAAAAATACCCACAAAATAATACCATCAGTAAAAGAAATATTTCCATCAAAATATCCAAGAGCCAATAATACTGCTGAAATCACAATAACAAAAGGTGTTTCAATAAAAAACGTATTTTTTTTAATGGTTAATACTCCTATCATCCCAGATACACCTAAGATAAGTAAAACATTAGCAATATTACTTCCAATGATAT
Source organism: uncultured Erysipelotrichales bacterium (assembly GCA_910586805.1). Classification (GTDB taxonomy): domain Bacteria; phylum Bacillota_I; class Bacilli_A; order Erysipelotrichales; family Coprobacillaceae; genus MGBC140090. The sequence continues at coordinate 2,304 of CAJUJC010000062.1, forward strand.
TACCAATAGCAATACCAGCAGTATCTTTATAAGCTGACACAATACTTACTGCTGCCTCAGGTGCACTTGTTCCAAAAGCTACAATTGTAAGTCCAATAACAATTTGCGGAATATGTAACATTGCAGCTACTTTTGATGCTCCTTCCACAAATACATCAGCACCTTTAATCAATAAAACAAACCCTACAACTAATAATATGATATTTAATATCATTTCTTTTCCTCCTATTCACCAAAAATAAAACAAGACACTTATACCATTATAAAAACAATGATATAAAGGTCTTGCTAACCACAAATGTGTCCACCTCATCCGGTTATTTAACGTGATGACGAATGAAGTACGAAGAAGCTACTCCCCTTTAATACGAAGTAGTATATCATAATTTCATATAAAATCAAGTTTATTCAGCAAATTATCATAACCATAAATTCTACAAAAATCGATAATACAAAAAGGCTGAGAGTTATATCAGCCTTAAATTTATTACTTTATACTTTTATTTTTTATCAACTTTATACTTTCTACTCTTTTGCGAAACTATGATTATAAAACCACCTGAAACAATCACAAACATTATCCATAATGAAATGAAAGTCTTATCTTCTGTTTTTGGTATATCTTTATCAAGATTTGTTACATGAGAAATAGATTCATCAGGTTTCATAGAAAGATTTGGTTGTTCATTTTCTGGCGAAGGGGATTTATTTTCTTTATAGTAATGAAAAACAACTAACTCCATTTCACCATTTATCTTACCTTTCGTCTTTTTACTTGTAAGAGTATAATCAAACTGATTTTCTCTTTTTAATCCATCTATAGTTTGTGCATTATCATTAATAACTTCTAAACCAAAAGTTTGTATAACGCTTCCTTCAAATACCACCATTATGGATACCAAAAAAACACGATCCACTTCTTATAACAATTCTTCATAAGATTTTGCTCCTCTATTTTATTTCTTTTAGTTTATCATATTTGTAGTTTATCACCCATCACAATGAATAAAAAATTGTTAGTATTGTATTTACTTAATATTAATTCATTTCATAAAAACATTCATTTTCGTATTATATATTCACAGCAATATTTTATTATCATACCCAACAATGACAAAAGACATAAAATAAAAAGAACCACCTATTATAAGTGGTTCGTTCTTATTGTTATTATCCCAAATTAGCAATCATTGCTTTATATGAATCTTCTTGTAAAGAAGCTCCACCAACTAAAGCACCATCAATATC
>CAJUJC010000062.1:3561-12559 GCA_910586805.1 uncultured Erysipelotrichales bacterium
GTTCTAATAAAGTTTTTAATCCTTCAGGTTTTACTGATCCACCATATTGAATTCTTACTTCATCAGCAACTTCTTGTCCATATAATTCAGCGACTACACTTCTAATATATGCACAAACATCTTGAGCAATTTCATTAGTAGCAGTTTTCCCTGTACCAATAGCCCATACTGGTTCATATGCAATAACAACTCTTTTTGCACAATTTGGGCATACATCCTTAAATGCAGCAACAGTTTGAGTTTTACATACATCTTTAGTAATACCAGCTTCATATTGTTCTAATGTTTCACCAACACAAACGATTGGTGTCATATCATTAGATAACACTTGTTTCATTTTAGCATTAACTGTTTCATCAGTTTCACCAAAATATTGTCTTCTTTCAGAATGACCTAAAATAACCCATTCAACACCGATTTCTTTTAACATAGCAACGCTTACTTCACCAGTATAAGCTCCACTATCTTTAAAATGACAGTTTTCAGCAGCTACTAATAAATTTTTAGCAGTTGATTTAGCAGTTTGTAATGCTAAATATGGAGTTGCAATTCCCCAATCAGCAGTATCAGTTACACTGCCATCTACTGCTTCAACAAATGCTTTTGTTTCAGCAATTGTTTTATTCATTTTCCAGTTTCCTACGATAATTGGTTTTCTCATATTTAAAATCTCCCTAATTATTTATCATCAATTGCGGCAATACCAGGTAATACTTTACCTTCCATATATTCTAATGAAGCTCCTCCACCTGTTGAGATATGAGAAACTTTATCAGCATATCCTAATTGCATAACAGCAGCAGCACTATCTCCACCACCAATAATTGTATTTGCTTCAGATAAATTAGCTAATGCATCACATACAGCAATTGTTCCTTTTGCAAATGGTTCCATTTCAAATACACCCATTGGTCCATTCCAGATAACAGTTTTAGCACCTTCTAAAGCAGCTTTAATATTTTCAACTGACTTAGGTCCAATATCCAATCCCATATATCCTTCAGGGATATCTCCTTCAACAACTTTAATATCACCTTCAGCTGCAAAAGCATTATTAACAACAGCATCTACTGGTAATAATAATTTATCTCCAGCTTTTTCAATTAATTCTTTAGCAATTTCAACCCTATCTTCTTCTAATAAAGATGTTCCAACTGATTTACCTTGAGCTACAGCAAAAGTATAAGACATACCTCCACCAACAATAACCTTATCAGCGATTTTCAATAAGTTTTCAATAACTAAAATCTTATCAGATACTTTAGCTCCACCTAAAATAGCAACCATTGGTCTTTCAGGATTACTTACAGCTTTTCCAATATAAGCAATTTCTTTTTCAACTAAGAAACCAGCTGCTGATGGTAAATGTGCAGGAATTCCAGCAGTAGAAGCATGAGCTCTATGTACTGAACCAAATGCATCTTCAACAAACACATCACCTAAAGATGCCCAATAAGCACCTAATTCAGGATCATTTTTGCTTTCTCCTTTTTCATAACGTGTATTTTGCACTAAGATCACTTGACCATTATCAGCTTCTTTAACAGCATTTTCAAGTTCTTCTCCTCTTGTACAATTAACAAACTTAACATCCACACCTAATAATTCAGCTAATCTAGGTGCCACAACAGCCAAGTCATTTTTTGCTTTATCTTCTTCAGTCTTTACTTTTCCTAAATGAGAGAATAATACAACTGCTTTTGGTTTATTGTCTAATAAATACTTTAAAGTTGGCAAAGCAGCAACGATTCTGTTATCGTTAGTGATTTCTCCTGTTTCTTTGTTTCTTGGTACGTTGAAATCAACACGAACTAAGACAGTTTTTCCTGTGACTTCAATATCTTTAATTGTTTTTTTATCCATTTTCGTCATCCTCCATGCGTAAATTATATCATTCTTAAATATCTTTTTCAATGAGTTTTATACGATATGTGAACGTATTATCAAGGGATTATAGATATTTTACATAAATCATTATTTTACTACAAAAATCAATTATTTTATCACTCATTACTTCTTTTTGAATATTTTATTATGAGGTGATTTTATGAACTATGCTATCAACCCTTTAGAAATCTATAAGCTTGTTAATAAGGAGGTTTATCTTGTTGATATACGAGAATATAATGATTTTCGTCATTTACACATTAAAAATTTTGTAAATATTCCTTACCCTCAATTCTCTCAACATACTTATCTACCAAAAAATAAAGCTATTTATATAATATGTCAATATGGACAAAAAGCTAAACAACTTTGTCAATATCTTAGACAAAATCATTATGATGCCTATTATATCGATGGTGGCTTTCAAGCTTTTTTAAATCTTCCCTCTCAAAAATATTACTAAAAATACAGGTTATATAATATTCCTGTATTTTTATATATCTTCACAAAAAATTTGTCATATAGTAACTCTTTTACTCTTTCACTCAATATTATTTTCACAAAAAAATCTATAACAAATTTGAATTCATTATAGATTTTTATTCTCTTATTCACTTACATCTTTTTGATCAAAAACTTCATCAATTGCAGCACCTGGTGCTACCATTGGGAATACCTTATCATCTTCTTGTATCATACACTCAATGACAACAGGTCCATTATAATCCATTGCCTCTTGTAATGCTGGTACAACTTCTTCTTTCGTTGTTACACGAATCGCTTTGCATCCTAGGCCTTCAGCTACTTTGCAAAAATCAACCTTATCATTAAGAATTGTGGCTGAATAACGTTTACCATAGAATAATGTTTGCCATTGTCTTACCATTCCTAACACATGATTATTTAAAACAACTTGTATAATCGGAATTTGATAACGTGAAGCAGTTGCCAATTCATTAAGATTCATTCTAAAGCATCCATCTCCTGCAATATTAAAAACATATTGTTCAGGTTTTCCATATTTTGCTCCCATAGAAGCACCCAAACCATATCCCATTGTTCCAAGCCCACCGCTTGTAATCAATTGTCTTGGTCTTCTAAAATGATAAAATTGAGCAGCCCACATTTGATTTTGTCCAACCTCAGTACAAATAATAGCATTACTATCAGTCAAAGCTTCAATTTGTTCAATAACATAAGGTCCTGTTAAAATATCTGTATTATAAGTCAAAGGATAACGTTCCTTCAAAACACGAATATCTTTCAACCATTGTGGATGATTTTGTTGTTTTAGCATAAGATTTAATGCACTTAAAACACTTTTAACATCTCCCACAATACCTAAATCAACTTCTATATTTTTATTGATTTCTGCTTCATCAATATCAATATGAATAATTTTTGCGTTTTTTGCAAATTTCTTAGCATTACCAGTAACACGATCACTAAAACGTGCCCCTATAACAACCAACAAATCACATTGTGAAACACCCAAATTACTTGTTTTTGTTCCATGCATCCCTAACATTCCAGTATAACGTGGATTGGTTCCATCAAAAGCACCTTTACCCATTAATGAATCAGTAACAGGAGCATCTATTTTTTCAACAAACTCTTTTAATTCCTGTGATGCATCAGATGCAATAGCACCACCACCTACAAAAACAAATGGTTTTTCACTTTTTTCAATCATATCAATAGCTTGTTTTAAAGAAGCTGTTGAATAAGTATAATCATAGCTTGTTTTCATTTGAAATTGTTCTTTTTTATATTCGCAATATCCCAATGTCACATCTTTTGTAATATCAACCAAGACTGGTCCTGGTCTTCCTGATTTTGCAACTTGAAATGCCTTTCTAATAGAAGGTGCTAAATCTTCAATTTTTTTAACAATAAAGTTATGTTTTGTAATCGGCATTGTTACACCTGTAATATCAATTTCTTGAAAACTATCTTTACCTAATAATGGTACAGCAACGTTTGCAGTGATTGCAACAAGAGGAATTGAATCCATCATTGCAGTCGCAATACCAGTCACAAGATTTGTTGCTCCTGGTCCACTTGTTGCCATACATACACCAACTTTACCTGTTGCCCTTGCATATCCATCAGCCGCATGTGATGCACCTTGTTCATGAGAAGTTAAAATATGATTAATCTTGTCTTGATATTTATACAAACTATCATAAATTTCAAGAATAGTTCCGCCAGGATATCCAAAGACAGTATTTACTCCTTGCTCCAATAAACATTCAACAACAATATCTGATCCTTTATATTCCATAGACTTCCTCCTATTCTTGTACTTTTAAAACTGCACCTGTATTTGCTGAAGTCACCATAGAAGCATATTTCTTCAAATAACCTTTAACTTCATTTTTCTTAGGTACAAATCCTTCTTTACGTTTTTGCATTTCTTCATCACTAACTAAAACATTAATTTTATGATGAGGAATATCAATTTCAATGATATCTCCTTCTTTTACAAATGCGATTGGTCCACCAACTGCCGCCTCAGGAGAAACGTGTCCAATTGATGCTCCACGTGTAGCTCCAGAGAAACGTCCATCAGTAATCAATGCAACATCTTTATCCAATCCCATTCCAGCAATTTCACTTGTAGGAGATAACATTTCTCTCATACCTGGACCACCTTTAGGTCCTTCATATCGAATCACTACAACATCTCCAGCAACAATTTTACCTTCACGAATAGCTGAAATTGCATCTTCCTCACAATCGAAAACTCTTGCAGGTCCACTATGTTGCATCATTTCAGGTGCAACAGCACTTTGCTTAACTACACAACTATCTGGTGCTAAATTCCCTTTCAACACTGCAATACCACCAGTTTTCATATAAGGATTTTCGACTGGTCTAATAATATGAGGATCCAAATTAACACAACCTTCAATATTTTCTTTTACAGTCTTTCCTGTAACAGTTAAACAATCAGTATGTAGAATACCTAATTTATTTAACTCATTCATCACTGCATAAACACCACCAGCGTCATCCAAATCTTCCATAAAAGTATCGCCTGCAGGAGCCAAATGACATAAATTTGGTGTATATTGACTAATTTCATTAGCAATTTCCAAGTTCAAATCAACACCAGCTTCATAAGCAATTGCTGGTAAATGTAACATAGAGTTTGTTGAACAGCCTAAAGCCATATCAACAGTCATAGCATTCATAAATGCTTGACTTGTCATAATATCTCTAGGTTTAATATCCTTTTCAACAAGTTCCATAATCTTCATACCTGCATGTTTTGCAAGTCGAATTCTTTCACTATAAACAGCTGGAATTGTTCCATTTCCTTTTAATCCCATACCTAAAACTTCAGTTAAGCAATTCATAGAATTTGCTGTGTACATACCTGAACATGAACCACAAGTTGGACATGCTTTTTCTTCAAATTCTCTTAATTTGTCTTCTGCCATCTTACCTGCATTAAATTGTCCAACTGCTTCAAACAATGAAGATAAACATGTTTGTTTCCCATCCAATCTTTTCCCAGCTAACATTGGTCCACCACTCACAAAAATAGTAGGAATATTTATTCTCGCTGCCGCCATCAATAAACCAGGAACATTTTTATCACAATTAGGAATCATAACCAAACCATCAAATTGATGTGCATTTGCCATACATTCAGCACTATCCGCAATCAACTCCCTTGTCACTAATGAATATTTCATACCAGTATGGTTCATTGCAATCCCATCACACACTGCAATTGCAGGAATTTCAATAGGTGTTCCCCCAGCCATATAAACACCTTTTTTCACTGCTTCTGTAATTTTATCAAGATTCATATGTCCTGGTACAATTTCATTATAGGAATTAATAACACCAATAAGTGGTCTTTCCAATTCCTCTTCAGTCATACCCAAAGCATTGAATAAAGACCTATGTGGTGCTCTTTCAATACCCTTTTTCACATTATCACTTTTCATGTTAAATTCCTCCTATATTTTTTCTACGATTAAATCACCCATTTTTGAACAAGTGACCTGTTTTTTACCATCAGACATAATATCAATTGTACGATATCCCTCTTCCAACACTTGCTCAATTGCTTTTTCCACAGCACTTGCTTCTTCATCCATATCAAATGAATAACGTAACATCATAGCAGCTGAAAGAATTGTTGCTATAGGATTAGCAATATCTTTTCCTGCAATATCAGGTGCACTACCATGACTTGGTTCATACATACCAAATGAATCATCTCTTAAAGATGCACTTGATAACATACCAATAGATCCAGTAACCATACTTGCTTCATCACTTAAAATATCACCAAACATATTTTCTGTTAAAATAACATCAAATTGTTTAGGATCTCTTACTAATTGCATTGCACAGTTATCAACCAACATATGTTCTAAAGTCACTTCAGGATAATCTTTGGCTACATCATTAACAACTTTTCTCCATAAACGAGAAGAATCTAGCACATTTGCCTTATCAACACTTGTTACTTTCTTTCTACGTTTCATTGCAATATCAAATCCACGTTTCGCAATTCTTCTAATTTCACCTTCACTATATTCCAAATTATCATGAGCAATCAATTCACCATTAACTGTTTTTGTTTCTCTTTTCCCAAAGTATAAACCACCAGTTAACTCACGCATAATCATCATATCAAAACCACCTTCAGTGATTTCTTCCTTTAAAGGACATGCTCCTTTTAATTCATCATATAAATAGGCAGGTCTTAAATTCGCGAATAAATTTAACTCTTTTCTTATTCTTAATAATCCTGCTTCTGGTCTTAATGTTGGATCTAATTGATACCATGGTGATGTTGTCGTATCTCCACCAATTGATCCAAGCAACACTGCATCACTATTTTTAGCTATGTCAATAGCTTCATTTGTTAAAGGAACCCCATGAACATCAATTGATGCTCCACCCATTAAAACCTCACTATAATGAAATGTATGTTTATATTTTTCAGCGATAACATTTAATACCTTGATTGCTTCATCAACAATCTCAGGACCAATCCCATCACCTTTAATCACAGTTATCTTTTTTTCCATGACTTACCCCTTCTTTTCATTAACATAATTAACCAATCCATTTGCTTGAATCATTTTTTGTAAAAATTCAGGAAATGGTTGTGCCTGATACTCTTTATTTTTTGTTAGATTATAAATCTTTCCTGTATCAAAATCTATTTCTACTTGATTACCTTCATCAATATCATTTGCAGCTTCTTCGCATTCCAAAATTGCAAAACCAATATTAATTGAATTACGATAAAAAATTCTTGCAAATGATTTAGCAATAACACAACTTACCCCTGCAGTTTTTAATGCCAAAGGAGCATGTTCTCTTGAAGATCCACAACCAAAGTTTTTTCCAGCAACCATAATATCACCTGGGTTAACCCTTTCTACAAAAGTAGGATCGATATCAACCATTGCATGACTTGCTAATTCTTTTGCATCAAAGGAATTTAAATATCTAGCAGGAATAATAACATCAGTATCTACGTTATCTCCATATTTTAAAACAATACCATTTGCTTTCATCTTATTTCCCTTCCTTTCTAGGATCAGCAATATAGCCTGCAATAGCACTTGCTGCAGCAGTTTCAGGTGAAGCTAAATAAATCAATGATTCAGTATCTCCCATTCTACCAACGAAATTACGATTTGTTGTAGAAACACATTTTTCACCTTTAGCCATAACACCCATATGTCCACCCATACATGGTCCACAACTTGGTGTATTCAATGCACAACCAGCCTCAACAAAAATTTCTGCCAATCCTTCCTGAATACATTGCACAAAGATTTTCTGTGTTGCTGGTACAACCATCACACGTACATGATCAGCAACTTTTTTTCCTTTTAAAATAGCTGCTGCTTTTCTTAAATCACTTAAACGACCATTTGTACAAGATCCAATGACAACTTGATCAATATAAATCTTTTCATTTTCATTAATTTCATCCATTGTATGTGCATTCCCTGGTAAATGAGGAAATGCAACAGTTGGAACAATCTTTGACAAATCTATTTCTATAACATCATCATAGAGTGCATCTTCATCAGCTTCATATACCTTAAATACTTTTGTTGAATGTTTCTTCATATATTCTCTTGTTTGTTCATCCACAGGGAAAATCCCATTTTTAGCACCTGCTTCAATTGCCATATTACAAATTGTGAAACGATCATCCATAGAAAGTTCCTTAACACCTTCGCCAACAAACTCCATAGATTTATATAAAGCACCATCAACACCAATACGTCCAATAATATGCAAAATAACATCTTTACCACTCACATATGGAGGTAATTTTCCCTTTAAAACAAATTGAATGGCACTAGGAACTTTAAACCATAATTGACCTGTTGCCATACCAGTTGCAATATCTGTTGTTCCTACGCCAGTAGAAAAAGCACCTAATGCTCCATAAGTACAAGTATGAGAATCAGCGCCAATGATACATTCCCCAGCGACAACAATTCCCATTTCAGGTAAAATAGCATGTTCAACACCACATTTCCCTTGTTCCATATGATAAGTTAAACATTGATTTTTTGAAAATTCTCTAATTGCTTTAGAATTTTCAGCTGATTTTATATCTTTATTTGGTGTAAAATGATCAGGTACTAAAACAACCTTATCTTTATCAAAGACTTTATCTGCCATTTGATTAAAAATAGGCAAAGCCATAGGCCCTGTAATATCATTCGCCATTACAACATCTAATTTTGCTTCAATTAATTGACCTGCCACAACTTCCTTTAATTCTGCATGATCAGCTAATATTTTTTGTGTCATTGTCATCGACATATTTTCTACCCCCTCTTTTTGTATGTCCTCACTAAAGAGCATTATGCTCTTTACTGAACACACACAAAGTGTGTGTAATCTATTAATTATTAATTAACTTATCTTCATCAGACCAGCTATATAATTTTCTGATTTCTTTTCCTACTTTTTCAGAAATATGTTCAGCACCTAATTTTCTCATTGCTTTAAAATGTGCTTGTCCACCTGCTTCAGACATATCTAATAAAAAGTCTTTTGCAAAAGTACCATCTTGAATATCTTTTAATACTTTTTTCATTGCTTTTTT
>CAJUJC010000063.1 GCA_910586805.1 uncultured Erysipelotrichales bacterium
TTTTGTTTTTTGATAAAAGTAAGGCCCTAAAGTATCCCTAACTGTATTTTTAATTTCACCAAAAGTTGTTTTTCTCTTCAATAATGAAGATAATTCTTTTCCAACAAGATATTCAGCTTCTCTAATCATTTCAGTACTATCTTTCATATAAACAAATCCTCTAGACATAATGATAGGTTTGTTTAATAAACATCCAGCACGAGAATCCATAGCAATTAATACAGAAACCATACCATCTTCACTTAAAATTTGTCTATCTCTTAAAACAGCAGTTGATAATCCAGTGATATCATTGCCATCAACATAAATATCATCAACATGAATACGTGGTCCTAATCTTGCTTCGCCATTGTTTAAGAGGATTGAATCCCCATTAGATAAAACAAAAGCATTTCCTTTTGTCAAACCAACTTCTTCAAAGAGTTTTGCATGGATTTTTAACATTCTATATTCACCATGTACTGGAAAGAAATATTTTGGTTTTGTAAGTAGTAACATGAGTTTTTGTTCTTCTTGAGAAGCATGACCTGATGTATGAAGATTATTAATTGCTTCATTTGTTAAAACTTTTGCACCAGCACGATATAATTTGTTAATAACTTTATTAACACTACCAGCATTTCCAGGAATTGGATTTGATGAGAATAAAACTGTATCACCAGGTTTTAAAGTGACTTGACGATGAGTTCCATTTGCAATTCTACTTAACGCTGCTAAAGCTTCGCCTTGACTTCCTGTACATAAAATCAATATTTCATTGTCTGGTAAACGTTTTGCTTCATCATTTTTAATAAAGAAACGATCAGGGCATTTGATATAACCTAATTTTCTTGAAACTTGAATGTTGTTTTCCATTGAACGTCCAAAGACTAAAATCTTACGATTAAATTTAACAGCTGCATCAATAATTTGTTGAACACGATGAACGTTAGAAGCAAATGTTGCAACAATTAAACGTCCTTCAGTTTTTCTAAACTCGTCTTGTACACTATATGCAACTTGTTTTTCACTAATTGAAAAATTTGGGACTTCAGCATTGGTAGAATCACTCATTAATAAAGTAACTCCTGTTTCTCCTAAAAATGACATAACTTGATAATCGGCAGGATCACCAACAGGTGTTAAGTCAAATTTAAAATCTCCTGTGGAAACGACTCTTCCATTAGGGGTATTGATAATAATACCTAATGACTCTGGAATAGAATGATTTGTTTTAAAGAAACCAATATTAAAATATTTTGTTTTGATTTGATATAAATTATCAATTTGAATTAACTTTGTTTCATTTGTAAGTCTTTTTTCTTCTAACTTTCTTCTAATCATTGCACATGCTAAAGGAGAAGCATAGATAAAAGGAATATTAACAATTTGTAATAAGAATGGAATTCCTCCAATATGATCTTCATGTCCATGTGTAATCATTAAAGCTTTAATCTTTCTTTGATTGCGTTTTAAATAAGAATAGTCTGGAATAACATAGTCAATTCCTGGTAAACCATCTTCTGCAAATTTAACACCTGCATCAATAATCACGATTTCATCATCATGTTCGATACAGTACATGTTTTTACCAACTTCGTTTAATCCACCTAACGCAAAAACTTTTGTTTCTTTATGTTTTGATGTTGTTGGCTTTCTATTATAATTTTTACTATTATGAGGTGTTCTTTTTTGAACACGTTTTTGGGGCATTTGCACCATTTTTCACCTTTCTTTCTTCTTTTTATTTATTGTACCATCTTTATATTATTTTATAATAAAATGAATGAGAATGGAAACTCATTCTCATTAAAAATTAAATAATTTTTTTAGTGGCTGCGATAGCTAACGAATGAGGCCCGATATGACAAGCCACACTTAATGAAAGTGGATCGCACATAATATCATGATTTGGGAATCTTTCTTGAATTTGTTGTTTAAAATCTAAAGCCTGTTCTTTGTCAAATGTATAAGCAACCATGATATGAGTATTATGCATATCTTCGCTTTGATCAAGTCTTTCTTGGATATCTTTGATTGCTGCATCGATCATAATTTGTCTTGCTTTCGCCATTGTTCTTGTTTTTTGGAATTGATCTAACTTTTCACCTTGAATTGTTAAAATAGGTTTGATCTTTAATAATCCACCAAGTGCAGCAGCGGCAGGAGTAATACGTCCACCTTTTTTTAAATACTCTAATGTATTGACTGTTATATAAATTGTTGCATTTAATTTGTTATCCATTAAAATATCATGGATTTCTTTAGCGCTTTTCCCTTGTTGTGACATTTTCAAAGCATCCAAAACATCTTGTTTTTGTGTAACAGAAACACGTTGTGAATCTACAACATAAACTTTATTTATATACTCTTCATCTTGAGCTAACATCATTGCGGTTTGGCATGAACCACTTAATCCACTTGACATAGGAATATGTACAAGTTCATCATATTCTTTTAATATTTTATCAAAAAAGTTTTTCACATCACCCACAGCTGGTTGAGATGTAAAGACTTCTGCATTATTCATTAATTTTTCATAAAACTCATTTTGACTTAAATTCATATCTTCAAAATACTCTTTACCATTAATTGTAAAAGGCATTGGTAAAACAAAAATTCCTAATTCTTTTGCTTGAGCTTGAGTAATACCACTATTACTATCAGTCATTATGGCAACTTTCATAAATCTCCTCCTTTGTATATGTCTTTCATTTACCACTCTATTCTATCTTATTTGTAAAAAATTGCAATAGTTTTATTTATAGGGTAAAAATGAATGTATTTGAATTATAAAAATATTTGGTTATAATAGTGAAGAAGGAGGAATTTATGTGTATAAAACAATAGATATTATTCAGTATTTTAAGGATAAAGGTCAACCTTTAATAGATGCTTTGTTGGTGTTTGTTATTGGGTGGTATTTAGCTAAATTGCTTTTATATATTATAATAAGGATGATTAAAAAATCATCAGTAGATCCTATTGTTGTTTCTTTTATCAAATCAATTCTTGATATTATTTTTAAAGTATTGGTTATTGTTACAACGATTGCACAACTTGGGGTGAATACAACATCATTAGTTACAGTCCTTGCGACAGGAGGAGCTGCCATTGTTTTAGGGTTAAAAGATTCTATGACAGGTGTTGTTTCGGGAATAATTATTTTATTTACAAAACCCTTTACAAAAGGGGATATTATAGAAGTAAAAAATTATATAGGTAAAATTGAAAGGATTGAATTGTTGTATACATTTTTATTGACATTTGATAATAAGTTGGTTGTTATACCAAATAATGAATTGGCTTCTTCAACATTTGTTAATTACTCACATGAGGATATTAGACGTGTGGATATGACTTTACAGGTGCATTATGATAGTGATGTGGAAAAGGTTAAACGTATAGTTATGGATGTGATAGAAAGTCATGAGTTATCGTTAAAAGAACCAGAACCATATGTAAGGGTGTCAGAATATCAAGATCATGCAATTGCAATAAATTTGCGTGTTTGGACAAAAACAGATGATTATTATTTATTGAAAGATGATTTAATAGAATTAATAAAAGAAGAATTTGATAGAAATGGTGTTGTTATTCCATACCAACAATTAGATGTCCATATTATGAAAGATTAATATATATTGAAAATGAAATGAAACTTGAACTGATGTTTTTTATCAATTCAGGTTTTTGTTTATATGAAAAAAGAGAAAGTTCTTATAAATCTTACACTTAAAGATGTATAGAAGAAAAATATTAGAAATGACAATGAATGAAGAACCTATATAACAACTTATACCAAGAAATACAAAGATATAAGAAATTAGTGCTTGAAATAAAGTGTTTTTATGTTGTGAAACAATATAGTATTTTATTAGAGTAGAGTAGGGTTGCTAAGAAGAGAAAATGTATAAATGATGTGTTACTTCTCTTTAAAAATCATAGAATAATGGGTGATTTCTCAAGATAGGAAAAAATGACTATGTTATTTATTTGTGATATGATTATATTACAATGAAACAATAAATGAGAATTTTAAGGAGCAATATAATGAAAATGGAAAGAATAAAAATAGATAATATACCCTCAGTAATATGGGGAGAAAAAAGTAATAAAGTATTTATAGCAATACATGGAAATATGTCTAATAAGGAGGATGAAGTTATAAAAATATTGGCAGAAGATATTACAAGTAAAGGTTATCAGTTAATAAGTTTTGATTTGCCAGAACATGGAGAAAGAAAACAGGATATAAATTATTTATGTAAAGTTCAAAATTGCATAAAAGATTTAAAACAAGTTATAGAATATACGAAGTCTAATTATAATGAAATAAATGTATGGGCTTGTAGTATGGGAGCATATTTTAGCTTATTGGCTTATAAAGATGAAAAAATAAAACAATGTTTATTCTTATCACCAGTTGTTAATATGAAAACAATTATAGACAATATGATGTTGTGGAGTCATACAACAGAAAAAGAATTAAAAGAAAAACAAGAAGTAAAAACAAATTTTGGACAAACTTTATATTGGGATTATTATTTATATGTTAAAGAAAATCCGATAATTCATTGGGATAAAGAAACTTCTATTTTATATGGAAGTCATGATAATATGCAGGAACAAAATTTAATACAAGAGTTTGCCAATAATTTTGATTGTGAATTATTAGTATTAGAAAATGGAGAGCATTATTTCCACACAAAAGAGCAATTAAGTTACTATAAAGATTGGTTAGATAAAACCATTAAATAAGAAGTCGTAAGATGATTAGAGATATGAAAAATTACATTACCTTATTAATATGTAATTGTTTTTCAACTTCTGGTTTATATTAAAACTAGATAACAGATTTGTAACCTCAAGTTGACAATGTGCATTTGACGAAATATAGAAAATGACAATTAGCTTTGATAGAATTTTGGTATCAAGGTACAGGAGGTATTCACAATATGAATTTAGGTGAAAAGATTTTTAAATTAAGAAAAGAAAAGAGATTGTCACAGGAAGCTTTGGCTGAAAAGCTTGGTACAACCAGACAAGCAATTAGTAAATGGGAAAATAATCAAGGTTTTCCTGAAACGGAGAAGTTACTACAATTATCTAATGTTTTTGAGGTATCTATTGATTTTTTGCTGAAAGATGAAAAGTCAGTTAAGAGTATGGACGAAAAAGGATTTTATGTAAATAGAGAGATGGCAACAGGGTATCTTTCAAATACCGAAAAAATATGTCGTTATACTGGAATTGCATTTATGTTTTGGGCATTAGCAGGGGTTCCTTTTACATTGTTTTCTTCTCATGATATATGGCGTTATTTAGGAATGGCAATTTGTATTATTATAGGGATTTTTTCTATTGTACTTGGAATGTTTACAGAACAAGAAGAGTATAAAATTTTAAAGGAAGAATCATTGTTGTTTGATTATGAGTATTTCAAGGAATTATCAAATATATATATTTCAAAAAAGAAGAAATATGTAATTGTAGCTATTTTGAGTACTGCTTTGTTTGTTGTTAGTCTTTTAATTCTTGGTTTAACAGATAAGGGTTATTTGGTATGGTCTGAATATCATTCATTCGTTTTTTTAGGATTTGGAGTTGGACTTTTGGGATTTGTTTATTCCGTTGGTATTATGGAATCCTATGAATTGCTAGTAAAAAACGAACGATATTCAAATAGTCTATTATTTAAAATAAAACGAAAAATTAAGGAAAAAATTGATAGACTTTGAGTTGTTTGTATTCTATTTGTATACGATTAATATATTTATATTACAAGAGAGGGAAAATACTGTGTTTACAAGATAAAATGTATTTTATTGTGCATGATCTTAATTAGATTTATATTACTATGAAAATATATTAGAAAGACTGTTGATTTGAAAATGAAAAATGAACTGTCTTTTTCTTTTGCAAAAAAATGAAGTGTAGGCAGTAATTATCTTTTGAGAAAGATGAGTATTCATCAAAGTAATAATGAAAAACAAAAGGAGTATTAAGAGCATTATACACTATAGATATGATTATATTGGATAATGTAGAGGACAAATGAGTTATGACTTAAAAATAAGAATATATTAATAATTCGAGAGCTTATGTGAAGAAGCTTAAAAAGTGTACTATTTATTAATGATAAAATAAAAAAATAAAGTTTTTTTGTAAAGATATGTGTTTATGTTTTATTCTTTTTCAAAGAAAAAGGATTATATTTTTGTATGATTGTATACACTTTTTCGAAAAAAACAATTCTATTTCGTAAAAATACAAAAAACAGAAAACTATTTAGTGAAAATGCAAAAAAGAAAAAAATAAACAAAAAAATCATTTGACATTACAGGTATATACGTTTATACTAAATTCAAGGCAAAACTTATATGAGCCTATGTAAAAATGTTATGGAGGGAAAAAACATGAAAAAATTAAAAGCACTCCTTGCTGCATGTCTAGCTCTTACGCTATTAGTTGGATGTAGTAGTGGTGGTGGAGACAAGGAAGCAAAAACGACTGGGAACAAGTACTTACAAAATGCTAATATCAGAAAAGCTTTAGCTTATGCAGTTAATACTAAAGAACTTACTGATGATGTATTAAAAGATGGTTCAGTACCTGCTCGTGGATTTATGCCTTCTAAATTCGCATATGGTCCTGATAAAAAAGATTATGCAGAAACAGCTGATAATTATATGGAATATAATTTAGAAAAAGCTCAAGAATTCTTTGATAAAGGATTAGAAGAATTAGGAGAAAAAGAAATCACATTAAGATTCCTTTATGAAAAAACAGATCCAGCAAATACTGCTGCTGATTATATTTATGGGGAATTAAGTAAGATTAAAGGATTAAATATCCAAATGGAAGGTGTAGACCAAAAGAATGCACGTACACAAAAACAAAGTGATCGTGACTTTGATATTACACTAACAAGATGGGGACCAGACTATGCTGACCCAACAACATATTTAGCATTAATGACTAACTATGATAAAGCTCATTTCTTCAACTATGGAGATTACAATAATGATAAATATGATGAATTAGTTACACAAATCTCTGAAGAAAAAGATTTAGCAAAAAGATGGCAATTATGTAAGGATGCTGAAGCAATCTTATTCCAAGATGGTGAATATCCAGTTGTTCCATTATTCCAAACTGGTGGAGCAATGTTAGTAAAAGAAAATGTTAAGGGATTAGAAGTTCATACTTTTGGTACTCCTTATATTTATAAAAACGTTAAGAAAACAAGTGGTGATAAAACTTTAGTTGTTGCTAAAGAAAATGGTATTGAATCATTAGACTTATTAAAAGCTTCTTCAGGTATGGACTTTGAAGTTATCAATGCATACAGTGAAGGTTTAATGGCTTTAGATAAAGATGGTCAAGCTGTTCCTGGTTTGGCTGAAAGTTATAAAAAGAGTGATGATGGATTAGTTTATACATTTAAAATCAGACAAAATGCTAAATGGGCAAATGGAGATCCAGTAACAGCTCATGACTTTGTATACTCTTGGAAGAGAACTTTAGAAAATGGTGAAGAATATCAATATTTCTTCACAGATGATATGGCTTCAATCAAGGGTGGAAGTGATATTTATAATGCTATTACAAATGATAAAGAATATAACATTGATGATTTAGGTGTTAAGGCTATTGATGATAAAACTTTAGAAGTTACTTTATCTAAACCTATTCCTTATTTCTTAAGTTTAACAGCTTTCCCAACTGCATTCCCAATGAATGAAAAATTCGTTAAGAGTGTTGAAGATTCTGGTAAAGTTTATGGTGCTGATGCTGATTCTGTATTAGCTTGTGGACCATTCAAATTAACTAATTATGTTCAAGATAATGTATTTGAATTAGCTAAAAATGATACTTATTGGGATGCTAAAAATGTTAACTTAGATGGTATCACAATGAAAATTATCAAAACAGTTTCAACTGCTGAACAAGCATTTGTTGCTAACGAAGTAGAAATCGCTAAGATTAATTCATCATTAGTTGATAAATATAAAGATAAACCTGTATATGATTCGGCTCTTGAAGGTTACTTATGGTTCTTACAATTCAATATTGATTCAAAAGGTGCAGAAGCAGCAAAAGCTGAATAAGCAAATAATTTGAAGAAACATTTTAAATAGTTACAATTAAAAGATTGGATATAACACATTTTGGAGTTCCAAAATGTGTTTGTTCCTTTATTATAGGGTGTAAAAGGAGGTTAAAAAATGGATAAATCCACACTGAAATATATTGTAAAAAGAATTGTTATGGCAGTTCTTACCTTACTTTTAATTATTTTAATATTGTTTACATTAATGAAATTTATGCCTGGATCACCTTTTAACGTTGAAAAATTAAGTCCAGCTTTAATTGCTAGACTAGAAGCTAAATATGGATTGGATCAACCTGTCTTTGTTCAATTTTTCAATTATTTAAAAGGATTAATGGTTGGAGATTTTGGTATTTCATTAAAATTAATGAAAGGTATCGAAGTTTCATCATTAGTTAGCTCTAGAATTGCTATTTCATTTGGTATTGGTCTTGCAGCAGCGGCTGTAGGTACTGCTATTGGTGTTGTGTTAGGAATTGTTGCAGCACTACATAAAAATACATTTTGGGATACATTAGCAACAGTTGTTGCAGTTATTGGGGTAAGTATTCCTTCATTCGTTTTTGCATTGGTTTTATTATTAATATTTGCAGTACAATTAAATATTTTACCTGTATTATATGATGTTAATACACCAATCAAATCGGCAATCATGCCAACGTTAGCCTTGTCAGTAGGTGCTATTGCCAACGTTGCACGTTTTACAAGAACAGAAATGATTGAAGTATTAAGATCAGACTATATTCTATTAGCTGAAGCTAAAGGATTGGATAGAGGTACTGTTATTAGAAAACATGCTTTGAGAAATACATTAGTACCTGTTGTTACAGTATTAGCACCAATCATTATTAATTTGATGACTGGTTCAATGGTTATTGAAAAAGTATGTGGTATTCCAGGACTTGGAATGTTATTAGTTGCCGCTATTCAAGGTAATGATATTTATGTTGTTATGGCAGTTGCATTCTTATATAGTATTTTATATGTTGTTATGATGTTAATTGTTGATGTTCTTTATGGAGTTATTGATCCTAGAATTCGTGTAGGGAAAGGAGATTAGAAGATGAATGATTTTGAATTTTTAGAAAATGATTTTGAGTTTATCGGTGATAAACAAGATATTCATACAGATGCTGTTCAACCCTCTAAACCTTTCCTTAAGGATGTATGGGAAAGATTTAAAAGTAACAAAGGAGCATTGATTGGTGCAATTTTGATTATCATTATTGTTTTATTGGCTATTGTTGGACCTTTGATTGTTCCATATGTATTTGATGCTGTTGATGTATCACAACAAAGTATGGCTCCTCGTGTACCATTGTTAGAAAATTTAGGTTTTATGGATGGAACTGGAGGAATTAAAGAATATACTGGACAATTTGCTGACGCTTACCACTATTTTGGTACTGACCAATTAGGTCGTGACTTATGGGTAAGAGTTTGGGAAGGAACTCGTATTTCTTTATTTGTTGCAGCAAGTGCAGTTATTATTGATATTTTTATTGGTATGGTTTATGGATTGGTAAGTGGATTCTTTGGTGGTGTTGTTGATAATGTTATGCAACGTATTCAAGAAATTATTAACTCAATTCCAACATTAGTTATTTTAACTCTATTATTATTGGTTATGACACCATCTTTATATACAATTATTATTGCGTTAATGATTACAGGTTGGATTGGGATGGCTCGTATTACAAGAGCTCAAGTTCTTAAAATTAAAGAACAAGAGTTTGTTCTTGCATCTCGTACTTTAGGAGCTAGTGATTTCTTTATTATCTTTAAAGCAATCTTACCAAATATTTTTGGTCAATTGATTACAATGTCTATGTTCTCAATTCCAAATGCTATTTTCTACGAAGCATTCTTGGCATTTGTTGGTTTGGGTATTCCTGCACCACAGGCAAGTTTGGGTTCATTGATCAATGATGGATTTAATACAGTTACAACTACACCATATATGGTTGTTATTCCAGTTATTGTTTTAGCAATCTTGATGCTAAGCTTTAACTTAATGGCTGATGGTTTAAGAGATGCATTAGATCCAACGATGAAGGAGATGTAATGTATGGCTGAAAGAGATAGAATTTTAAAGATTAGAGATTTGAAGATTTCATTTAAAACTGGGAATGGTTCTTTCCAAGCCATTCGTGGTGTTGATTTTGATTTATATAAAGGTGAAACAATTGCTATTGTTGGGGAATCTGGTTCAGGAAAATCTGTAACAACAAAAGCAATTATGGGTATTTTAGCAAGCAATGGACACATTGATAGTGGAACTATTGATTATGCATGGTATGATGAAAATACTGGTGAAAGACATGAACGTGATATTGTTCAAATGTCTAAAGATGAATTACAAAAAGAAATTAAAGGTCGTAAGATTGCAATGGTATTCCAAGATCCTATGACTTCGTTAAATCCTACAATGACTATTGGTAAACAAATTATGGAACCAATGATATATCATTATGGAAAAACTAAAGAAGAAGCTTATCAAAGAGCTTTAGAATTATTAAATGAAGTAGGTATTACAGATGCTGAAAAACGTATGAATAACTATCCTCATCAATTATCAGGTGGTATGAGACAAAGAATTGTTATTGCAATTGCATTGTCTTGTGATCCATATGTTTTAATTTGTGATGAGCCTACAACAGCATTGGATGTAACTATTCAAGCTAAAATTCTTGAATTAATTAAAGAATTACAAGTGAAAAAAGGTATTTCAGTAATTTACATTACACATGACTTAGGGGTTGTTGCGAAGGTTGCTGATTATGTTAACGTTATGTATGCTGGTAAGATTGTAGAAAAAGGAACTATCGATGAAATTTTCTATGAACCACGTCATCCTTATACTTGGGGATTGTTATCAGCAATGCCTGATTTAGATACAGATGATGATGAATTGTATACAATTCCTGGTTCTCCACCTAACTTAACACAAGAAGTTGTTGGGGATGCATTCGCACCAAGAAATCAATTTGCTTTAAATATTGATTTAAGATTGGATCCACCAATGTTTGATGTACCAGGTTCAAATACACATCAAGTTGCATCATGGTTAATGCATGAGAAAGCTCCAAAAGTTGAAATGCCTGAATCTTTAAAAAGACGTATTCAAAGAATGAAAAAGGAAGGTGCTAAATAATGGAAGATAAAAAACCTGTCCTTGTTGTTAAAGATTTAAAACAACATTTTAAAATTAATCGTAAATTTACTGTAAGAGCAGTTGATGGAATTTCTTTTGAAATCAATCCTGGTGAAACATATGGATTGGTTGGAGAATCTGGTTCTGGGAAATCAACAACTGGTAGAAGTATTATTCGTTTGTATCAACCTACAAGTGGATCTATTGTTTTTAAAGGACAAGATATTTCAGGGAAAATGAGTCATAAAGCTATTAAAGAATTACGTACAAATATGCAAATGATTTTCCAAGACCCTATGGCTTGTTTAAATCCACGTAAGAAAGTTATAGATATTGTTGCTGAAGGTTTAGATATTCATAAAGCTTATTCTTCACAAGAAGAAAGAAATGAAAAAGTGTATAAGATGTTAGAATTAGTTGGTTTATCAAAAGAACATGCTACACGTTATCCTCATCAGTTCTCAGGTGGACAAAGACAACGTATTGGTATTGCAAGAGCTTTAATTATGAACCCTGACTTAATCATTGCTGATGAAGCAATTTCAGCATTAGATGTTTCTATCCAAGCACAAGTTGTTAACTTGATGAAGAAGATTCAAAAAGAAACAAATATTGCATATCTATTTATTGCTCATGACTTATCAATGGTTAAATATATTAGTGATCGTATTGGTGTATTGCATTTAGGACATATGGTGGAAACTGGAACAGCTGAAGAAATCTTTAGCAATCCATTGCATCCATATACAAAATCATTATTATCAGCTATTCCACATCCAAATCCTGATGTAGAAAAATCAAGAACTTCATTAACTTATAACTATGAAGAAAGTGGTTTAGATTATAATGCTGGTGTACAACATAAAATTACTGATACTCATTATGTATTAGCAACTGATGAAGAGTTTAAATCTTTTATTGAACATCAACATGATGTTATTTAAGATTCCAATATGGAATCTTTTTTTCTAAAAAATTTTAAATTTATATAATAGTCAAAAGTTGCTATATAATTGCCTTATATCAATATTATTAGATTTCATAATAAAAAGAGGCTGTAACGAAATAACTTTTTTAAGAAGTCGATTTCATTCAGCTCAATGT
>CAJUJC010000064.1 GCA_910586805.1 uncultured Erysipelotrichales bacterium
TGCATATTGTTTATATTATGCAACAAAATATACATTTTTCAATCGAATACATTTTTGAAAAACATGTGGAAGTCAGTTTGATTGAAACAAAAATGTTTCAAGATCATGTCGTCTTTACAAGGACAATGCAATTAAAAGATAATGCCAACGTTCATATGTTTAGTGAAGATAATTCAGTCAGTGAAGCACAATGCCATGTTAAAGATATTGTTCATTTGCAAAGAGATGCAAGTATTCAATGCGGTTATGGAGAATTGGCGCATGTGAGTGTGAATGCTGAGTATTTATATTATTTAGAAGGTGAAAATGCAAGTGCTAAAGTGCGTATGGCCGCACTTTCTCAAGATAAAGAAAAGAAATATTATAAAGTCGCTATTGAACATCACTGTCCTCATACCTATGGTCAAATGGATAACTATGGGGTTGTGAAAGAAAGCGGACGCTTAGTGATTGATGGTATTGGAACAATTACAAAGGGACAATATGGTTCAGCAAGTCATCAAACAAATAAGATTATGGTTTTTGATGAAACTGCGATAGCAAGTGCGAACCCATATTTATATATTGATGATTATGATGTGAAAGCATCTCATGCTGCTGCAGTAGGAAAAATGGATGAGGAACACCTTTATTATTTACAAAGTAGAGGTCTTACTAAAAAACAAGCAATGCAATTAATTACATATGGTTATTTAAAACCAGTTATTGAGGTTGTGGATAATGATATGTTAAAGGAACATTTTGAAAGTGTATTGTCAAAGGTAGGTGCATAGGATGTTTGATGTTTTAAAAGTGAGAAAAGATTTTCCTATGTTGAATGGCAAAACGATGCAAGGGAAACCTTTGATTTATTTAGATAATGGAGCAACAACTTTGAAGCCTAAAGTTGTTATTGAAAGTGTTTGTGATTATCTTTCACAATATTCTGGGAATGCGCATAGAGGAGATTATGATTTATCTCATGAAGTCGATGAACAATATGAAAATGCAAGAATGATTGTTAAAAATTTCATTAATGCTAAAAAAGTAGAAGAAATTGTGTTTACATCAGGCTCTACTGATAGTTTAAATATGGTTGCTTATGGTTATGGAAGAACACATTTGACACAGGGGGATGAAATTCTCATCACTGTTGCTGAACATGCATCAAATATTTTGCCATGGTTTGAAGTGGCTAAAGAAACAGGGGCGATTGTTAAGTATATTCCTTTAGATGAAAAAGGAAGATTGACTTTAGAAAATGTAAAAAATGCAATAACTGAACATACAAAGATCATTTCAATTGCTCAAGTAACAAATGTTCTAGGACATAAAGCACCATTAAAAGATATTTGTACATATGCTCATGAACATCATATTACTGTTGTTTGTGATGGTGCCCAAAGTGTTCCTCATCAATTGACTGATGTTCAGGATCTTGGTGTTGATTTTTTAGTATTTTCAGGGCATAAGATGTGTGGACCTACTGGTGTTGGTGTTTTATATGGAAAGTATGATTTGTTATGTGAAACATCTCCATTAAGATTAGGGGGAGGTTCAAATTCTCGTTTTAATAGTTGTGGAATCGTGACTTTGAAAAATCCGCCATATAAGTTTGAAGCAGGGACACCTAATATTGAAGGCGTTATTGGTTTAGGAAGTGCCATAATTTACCTTTCTCATTTAGGTATGAATGATATAGAAGCTTATGAACAAGAGTTAAGAGAATATTGTATTTCTAAAATGAAAGAATTAGATAATGTAGAAATTTATAATGAAGACTCTACTGGAGCTATTGCTTTTAATATAAAGGGTGTGTTTTCACAAGATGGAGCAAGTCTTTTTAATAGTTATGGTATTGCTGTTAGGGCTGGACAGCATTGTGCAAAAATTTTAGACGAATTTTTAGGAGTAACAAATACTTTAAGAGTATCATTTTATTTCTATAATACAAAAGAAGAAATTGATCAATTGATTGAAGTATGTAAGAAAGGAGATGACTTTTTAGATGCATTCTTTGGATGAACCTCGCATTTTAAGAGGAATTATTATGGATCATTATGATAATCCAAGAAATAGAGGGCTTGTGGATGATGAGAGTTATACAAAAGTCAATATGAATTCAGACACATGTATCGATAATTTAGATATTCAAGTGAAAATGAATGGTGATATTATTGAAGATGTTCGTTATGATGGAGAAGCTTGTGCTATTTGTACATCTTCTACATCTATCATGAGTGAATTGATGATTGGGAAAACAAAAGAAGAAGCTTTAAAAATCTTTGATAATTATATGAATATGATTTATGAAAAAGATTATGATGAAGATTTATTAGAAGAAGCTATTGCATTTAAGAACACACACAAACAAGCTAATCGTATTAAATGTGCAACTTTAGGATGGAATGGTTTTATAAAAATCATTAAAGAAGGTGAGGAATAGAATATGGAAGAAAATAAGTATGATATTCCTACAAATAAACAAGAATATGATTTTAAAGATGAAGATGTTTCTGTATTTAAGACACCTAAAGGATTAAATGAAGATATTGTAAGAGAGATATCTAGAATAAAAAATGAACCTGAATGGATGTTAGAATATCGTTTAAAATCATTGAAGTGTTTTTTAGAAAAACCAATGCCTACTTGGGGTGTTGATTTAAGTCAAATGGATTTTGATGAATATACATATTATAATCGTCCTAGTGATAATTTGACTGATAAGTGGGAGGAAGTCCCTGAAACAATTAAAAATACTTTTGATAAGTTAGGTATTCCTGAAGCTGAACAAAAGTTTTTAGCAGGGGCAACAGCTCAATATGAATCAGAGGTTGTTTATCATAATATGCTAGAAGAAGTTAAGGAAAAAGGTGTTATTTTCTTGGATATAGATAGTGGTTTAAGAGAATATCCTGATATTTTTAAAAAATATTTTGATACAGTTATACCTTATCATGATAATAAGTTTTCAGCATTAAATGGTGCTGTTTGGTCAGGAGGTTCATTTATTTATGTTCCACCTGGTGTTACATTAGATAAACCTTTGCAATCTTATTTTAGAATTAATAGTGAAAGAATGGCACAGTTTGAAAGAACTTTGATTATTGTAGATAAAGGATCAGATATTCATTATGTTGAGGGGTGTACAGCACCTTCTTATTCAAAGGATTCTTTACATGCTGGTGTTGTTGAAATTGTTGTATTAGAAGGGGCAAAATGTCGTTATACAACAATTCAAAACTGGTCTAAAAATATTTACAATTTGGTTACACAACGTGCCAAAGTTTTTAAAAATGGTTCTATGGAATGGGTAGATGGAAATATTGGTTCACTTGTGACAATGAAATACCCAACTTGTGTTTTGGCAGGAGAAGGCGCTAAAGGAACTTGTATTACTATTGCTGTTGCTGATGATGTCCAAATCATTGATTCAGGTTCTAAGATGATTCATTTAGCACCACATACATCAAGTCAAATTATTTCTAAGTCAGTTTCACGAAATGGTGGAAAAGTGAATTATCGAGGTCTTGTTCGTCATAATAAGAATGCTTTTGATTCTAAGAGTAAAGTTGAATGTGATACTTTAATTTTAGATGAGAAATCAACAAGTGATACAATTCCTACAAATTTAATGATGAATAATGATTCTATTATTGAACATGAAGCGACTGTTTCTAAAGTTTCAGAAGATCAATTATTTTATTTGATGAGTAGAGGACTTACAAAACAACAAGCAACTGAAATGATTGTTATGGGATTTATTGAGCCTTTTTCTAGAGAATTACCAATGGAATATGCTGTTGAATTAAATCAGTTATTGAAACTTGATTTTGGAGAAAACAGTCTTGGATAAACAAAGCATAAGAAAAATGATGAAAGAAAAACGTCTAAAAAATAAGACGTTTTTACTTCATAATCAACATATTTTAGAAAAAGTATTAAACCATAGTCGTTATCAATCATCCTCTACAATAGGTATTTATGTGAGTTTAAAAGATGAAGTTGATACACTTCAAATTATAGAAAATGCATTATTATCACATCGTGTATGTGTTCCTAAAGTTCATGGCGATACAATGTCTTTTTATGAAATTAAATCCTTAAAGGATTTAACAATAGGTCATTTTCATGTTTTAGAACCTATCACCAATATCCTTGTTGAAGCAAGAGATATCGAATTAATGATTGTTCCTATGCTTGCCTTTGATAAACGTTTATATAGATTAGGGTATGGTAGGGGATATTATGATAAATACATGAGTCATGATTTTTATGGATATAAATTAGGGTTGGCTTATTCATGGCAAGAAGTTGAATATGTACCAAACGATGACTATGACCAACAATTAGATGAAATTATAACTGAGAAGTCTTGCATTTTGTAAGACTTTTTTTATATTTTGTTATAAAGTAGAAAAGTATTCATATAATGGAATGGTGAATTGTATGAAAAAATGGTTGATTATTGTAGGATGTATTTTTTCTTTGATTATTGTTTTATGTTTGTCATTATATATTCATTTAATTCCACTGATTAAAGACTATGGAAAAATGGAAATAGAAAGATTTAATCAATTGATTATTTCACATTGTTATTTTACAGATGATTCTCAGTATGATGATTTGGTTGTTATAGAAAGAGATGAGAATCAAAATATTCAATTAATTGATTTTGATATGGTTAAAGTGAATCAACTTTCTTCTCAAATTGTAAGGGATATAGAAAACACATATTCATTATTAGAAGAAGGAAGATTTAAAGCAAGTGATGATACTTATTATCAAAGACGTATGCAAGAAGTATCTCAAAATGGTATCATTTCTCGTATTTCTATTGCATCATTATTACATGTTCCCTTATTTCAATGGATGTCTCCTTATTTATCTATCAAATATAAACATTTATCAAGCGTAGGAAGTTCAGTTGTGAAGAAAATAGAAAACTATGGAGTTAATCATGTTATGGTAGAACTTGCTATTGAAATAACAATGAATCTTACAATGGTTTATCCGTTCTTTGAACAATATCATTCTCATACCATTAAGATACCAATTCTTTTAGAAATTTTTCAAGGTCAAATCCCACTTGTATATCATCAATAGAAAGAAGAATGTAAATGAATCATATTTTAAAATTGTATTATGGGATGGAAGTAGATGTATCTCCATTTCAATATTTTACCTTTCATCAAAATATTTATTATTTAACTTGTTTTCAAGATAATCGTTCTTTTTTTGAAATTTATCAATACTATCGTTATTTTATGCAACAATGCGGATATCAAGGTTATACTATTGTTTTAAATGTACAAGAAGCAATAGAATCTCATCAACATATTTTGCTTCAATATCATAAAGAGAGCTTTGATTTCCAAATATATCTTCATACATTTTTAACGCCTTTGCCTATTCAAAGACTTCCTATTACACATATAAAAGAACAATGGATATGTAAAATTGATCGTGTTAAAGAATTGGTTAAACACTATGCTTATAGTTTTCAACATAATCCTGATTTGGTTTCTTTGATTTACTATTATGCTGGTATTGGAGAGAATTGTATTAGTATTTTGAATGAGATTTTATCAATGGATAAAAATGCTACGATTTCAATGGGATTATCATTAAAATATCCAATAACAGAATATGTTTATGATGTGTTAAATCCATGTCACTATATTATAAGTACACGAATGAGACATCTTGTTTATTTAATAAAAAGTCATTTATTAAGTTATGATATGTTTAATGAACTTTTAGAAAAACAATATTTTGATATTTATGAAATTTATTATTTTTATGCAAGATTTTTCTTTCCTTCAACTTTCTTTGATGATATTTTATGTCGTCAACTTTCAAAAGAAGAGATTGAAAAATATTATCAAATTATAGAACAAGATCAATCTATGTATGTGGAAATGACTAAAATACTATCATTTTATATATCACTTCCTAAAATCAGTTGGATAAATCGTAAAAATATGCTATAATATAGCCTAACAAACTGAAAGGGAAGTATAGAATGGATTGTGTAAATCATATTATGAATAATATTAATGTTAGAGAATCATTAATATCTTTAAAAAGAATTATAGAAAATGAACCAAATTTATCTTTGAACATAGATTTAAAAGAACAATTAATTTTACTATTGGATCATGAAGATCCAAAGGTGAGAAAGAATACAGCAATTATATTAGGATATTTTCAAAATACTGCATCTCTTCTTTTGAAAGCTTATTATAAAGAAAAAACGGAGTATGTTAAAGAAGCTTATTTAAAAGGAATGAGTTTGCAAAATTGTCGTAAATATTTAACTGATTTAAAGAAAATACAAACTTCACTCATGCATCAGGAATTAGTTTCTTCTAAACATATTCAGGCACAATTAAAAGTATTAAATCCATTGATTTTGTCTACTTATCAACATAAAAAGAAAATGATTAAATTAAAACATGAACCAGTGGATGTTATTTTAACAACCTTACCATATTATCAATTTGTTGCATTTGAATATGTTTTAGCTAATAAATATAAGCCTGTGAGTCAAGGTGTATTGGTACGTAGTGATTCTTTATATGATTTACAAACAATTCGTGTATATAAGGATATGATTATTCCTTTAGGTGTTTCTTATTTGGAACCAAAGATAGAAGCTATTGAAGAAGGTCTAAAACGTTGGCATTTGATAGATATATTAAGCAAGTTATATGATGAGGGTGATATATTTTATTATCGCGTTGTTGATGGGATGAGAGAAAAGAATTCTCAGCTTGTTAAACAGGTATCACAGAAAATATTTGAACTTTATCCACATCAATTATTAAATTCATCAGAAAATTATGATATTGAAATTATTTTGAAAGAAGTAAGAAAAGGAACTGTTAATTTATATTTAAAATTATCTCATTTAAAAAATCCTCGATTTATATATCGTAAAAATGTCATTGCAACATCAATGCAACCCTATGTAGCAGCTACACTTGTTCAGCTTGCTAAGCCATATATGAAGGATTATGGAAAGGTTCTTGATCCTTTTGCAGGGACTGGAACTTTATTGATTGAAAAAAATATGGTTGTTCCTTCTCGTTTTGCAATGGGAGTAGATGTTTATAGTGATGGAATAGAAATGGCAAAGAAAAATGCAAAGATTGCAAATCAAATCATTCATTTTGTTCATAAAGATGCACTTCGTTTTAGTACAAGTGAATTATTTGATGAAATTTTAACAGATATGCCAACTTTAGCACAAGTGAAGGATGTGGAACATCTCAAAGAACTTTATGATCGTTTCTTTACAAGAATTCCTCATTTGATTAAACCAGGAGGGTATATATTCTTATATACAAGTGAAATTTCTTTGATTAGAAAAAATCTTCGTTTACAAGAAGGATACTTATCTTTGGAAGAACATTATGATATTCCTAGAGGTAAAAATATGTTTTATTTCTTTATTATAAAGGTGAAATAATCCTACGATGTAGGATTTTTCTTTTGGAATTTATTTTTGTTAAAATATATGAGAATAAATGATAAGTTCAAATTGAAAAAATTATAAACTTGGAGTATACTCTAGCGTATATGATGAAAAGAAAAAGTGGTTGTCTTATAAATGGAGGAGTATATTTATGGAAATAGAAGAATTAAAAACAATTCTTGAAAAGAATGATTATACATTGGTTGTTGATAGAAAAGGGGAAATCTATACATCATATTTAAAAGGTGTTGCTCCAGTTTTGAATCCTATGAAAGAAGATATTCATTTTTTTAAGGATGCTATTGTTGTTGATAGAGTTGTTGGAAAGGCAGCAGCAATGTTATTTATTAAAGGACATATTCAAAAAGTTCATACTCATATCATAAGTCTATATGCATGTCAAATGTTAGAAAAGTATAGTATTGCATATACATATGATGAATGTGTAGATTATATTATAAATAGGCAAGGAAATGGAATGTGTCCAATGGAAGAAACAGTTTTAAATATTGATGATATTGATGAAGCTTTTATTGCATTAATAAAAAAACAGGGAGAATTAATGAACAAGAAATAGGGAGAGTTGTATGTTTCGTTTAAAGGTTGATTTATTAAAGGATAATATATGGAAAGCATTAATCTTTTTTGCTTTACCCATGTTAGTAGCAAATATTTTCCAACAATTATATAATACAATGGATACAATGATAGTTGGGAATACATTAGGAGATGTTTCATTAGCAGCCATAGGGGCAACTGGTGCAATCTATGAGTTATTAGTAGGATTTGCATTAGGTGTTGGGAATGGATTATCTATTGTTGCTGCAAGAAGCTATGGTGCTCATAATGAGGATTTATTAAAGAAATCAGTTGCAGGCTCTATTATTATTGGAATTGGAATGACGATTGTTATTATGTTTATTTCTTTATTTCTTTTATATCCGTTATTAGAATTACTGCAAACACCTATTGATATTATTGATGAATCTTATTCATATATATTTATTGTAACGATATTTGTAGGAGTTATGTTTGCATATAATTTGTTGGCAGGATTATTAAGAGCAATTGGAAATAGTATCATGCCTCTTGTCTTTTTAATTGTTTCATCACTTATTAATGTTGTTTTAGATATTGTTTTTATTACACAATTTCATATGGGTATCAAAGGTGCTGCGGTAGCAACAGTGATTGCACAAGGGGTTTCAGCTGTTTTATGTTTTATTTATATTTTTAAAAAAGCACCTATTCTTTTACCAAAGAAAGAGCATTTTCATATAGAAAAGAGTTTGTACAAAGAGTTAATGGGACAAGGATTTTCTATGGGATTTATGTTATGTATTGTATCTATTGGGACTGTTATCTTACAAAGTGCTATTAATGGATTAGGGTATCTAACAATTGCAGGACATGTTGCAGCAAGAAAGTTAAGTGCTTTTTGTTCAATGCCTGCTACATCTTTATGTATGGCTATTTCTACATTTGTTTCACAAAATAAAGGGGCTAATCAGAGAGATAGAATTAAAGAAGGGGTTAGATGTTCTCATATTATTGCTTGCGTTTGTGGAGTAGGTATGACAATTGTTTTATTTTTCATTGCGCCTCTACTTGTTAGAGTTATTTCAGGGTCATCTCATCCTACTGTTATTGATAATGGGGTAATGTATTTAAGAATAAACGCACCTTTTTATGCTGTGTTGGGTATTTTGTTAAATTTAAGAAATTCTTTACAAGGGTTAGGAATGAAAGTTGTTCCTCTTATTTCAAGCGTTATAGAATGTATTGGCAAGATGATTTTTGTAGCCATATTTATTCCGTTGTTAGGGTATTTTGGAGTCATTATTTGTGAGCCAGTTATATGGTGTGTAATGACATTACAGTTAGCATGGTCTTTCTATCATAATTCATATATACAAGGCAAGTCCGATAGTTAAGGATTTGCTTTTTTTATAAAATAAAAACCAGTTCATTATGAACTGGAAATGGTTATATATTATTTTGTTCTTTTGAAGAATGAGAAGATACGACTGAAACAATTGTCACTATAAGAATAACGTTCTTGTCTTACCCATTCAGGACAATTATTAGTTTGGCTTAATACGTAAAAATCATGTGAACAACTCATCGAAAGACCCTCCTATAATGTTTTCTTTTTAATACAATTCCATTATAATATAAATTCTAAATAAAGAAATGGACTGAAAACATAAAAAAACATTTTTTTATTGTGCAATATGCACAATTGTTATAAAATGAGAAAGAGGTGATTGCTTGTGGGATTTACAATAGAAGATGCATTGATTGAAACTGGAAACGAATATCGTTTAAAATTATTGGCAGGAAGGCATGGCTGTAGTAATTCTATCAGTTGGGTTCATATGATTGAAGATACAACTATTATTCAACAACTGTGGGGAAAAGAACTTGTTGTCACAACAGGATTAGGTTTTCAAACTCATGATTCTTTACTTCGATTTGTAAAGACATTGGTTAAGTATCATAGTGTTGGGCTTATTATCAATACTGGTAAATATATATTTGATATTTCTGAAGATATTGTTGAATATTGTAATGAACATGATTTTCCTCTTTTGACAACACCATGGGAAATTCATATGTCTGATTTGATTAAGGATTTTAGTATGAGATGTTTAACTTCAGAAAAAGAAGATAGACAAATTTCACGTTATTTTAAAAATACTTTAATGAATTCTAGATTAGAACAAGAGTCAAGGGAACAATTAATGAGTTCTTTTGATGTTGATGGATACTTTCAGGTTATTTTGATAGGAATAGAAAATGCAGATCAATTTGATACAATTCAAAGAAGAAGATTGGCGTTCCAAATTGAGTTATGTTTTGAAAAAGTTGAAAGCCCTTATTCATTTTTTTGGTTTGATGGATATTTTGTTATGGTTGTTAATAATTTGGATGTTGATGAATTAGAGAATATTATAGATCATATGTATCAAAGAGCGAAGAAACGAATGATAGAACAAATGATTCATGTAGGTGTAGGAACAAGAATGAGTGATTTTTGTAATGTAAGATCAAGTTATAAACGTGCTTTGGCAGCCGCTCAAATGGCCTTGCATTTTCATTATCCAATGATGTTTTTTGAAGAAATGGGAGTATATCAAATTTTATTTTCCATAGAGGATAAAAATATTTTAAAGAACATGTATAATCAATTGTTAAGTGTGCTTATTGAATATGATAAAAAACATCATAGTGAGTTAGAGCAAACACTTTATCATTATCTCATCAATGATGGTAATCAGCAGGCTATGGCAAAAAATTTATATATGCATAGAAATACTATTAATTATCGTATGGCAAAGATTAAGGAATTATTGGAATGTGATTTATCTTCTTTTGAAGAAAAAATGCCTTATATGTTGGCCTTTTATATGAAGAAAATGTTTGAGGATTTATAAGATGAATAAAGATATATTATTAATGAATATTGATAAAATTCATACAACACCAATGGGAGTTGATAGAATAAAAAGAAATTTAAAATGTGATATTAAAAATGTCGTTGAATATTGTAAAGATAAAATAAAGAATGAGAATTGTTATATATATAAACAAGGTAAAAATTGGTATTGTGAAATTGATAATGTAAGGATTACAGTTAATTCATATAGCTATACTATTATTACTGCACACATTATAAAATAAGGAGTGAAAGGAAACTCAATAGATGATTTATGATTAATTGAGTTTTTTGTTTTTTGTTAAGAGTGGGAAATAGGATTAATTATCAAAAGATAGTTAGTCTTTTTTATATAAAAATGTATAACTATGATTAGGAATTAAAAATGGTAGATATAAGAAATGAATGTTAATATTATACTTACTTTAAGAATTTTAAATATGAAAAGAACAGTTAGAAGTAAAAGTGTATTTAATCAAAAATATAAAGAGGATAACATGATGACATAAAAACTGTCAAAATAGATTTTTGATGATCTTTCATTGTATTAAAAAATAGACTTTCAGTCGAAAAAATGTTGAAATTTATTATTGTTAGGACTATAATATAATAAATCGACTATAAGTCGGATAATGAGGTGGAATATGAAAGGTAATAACAGAAAAAGAGATTTAACAAAAATAGCATACAAATTGTTTATAACAAAAGGCTATGAAAGTACAAGTATTGATGAAATTATTAAAGAAGCTAAAATTGCTAAAGGAACATATTATTATTATTTTGAAAGTAAAGAACAAACACTAGAAGAAGTAAACAATATGATAATTGAAAATATGGTGTTTAAAGCACAACAAGTTTTAGAAATGCCAATTTCTGCTATACAAAAGTTTATTAGTATAATAATGTGTTTTAAATTGAATGTGGAAGAACAAGAGTTAACAAATGCAATTCATTTGCCAGAAAATATAGTCATGCACAAAAAAATAAATAAAAAAATTATAAATGAGGCTACACCTATATTATCAAAAGTAGTAGAGCAAGGTAATGAAGAGGGATTGTTAAATTGTAAAGATAATGTCTATGAAAAAGTAAAAACGACATTGATATTAAGTCAAAATTTATTTGACGATATGAATTATACAGAAAATGATATTAGTGTTTATATAGATATATTGGAAAACTTATATGGTGCTAAAAAAGGAACTCTTGATTTTATTCAAGATTTAATTGGAAAAGAACAGTGAACAGGGAGGAAAGTTCATTATGAATAATATTATAACTGTAAAAAAGTTGGTCAAGAAATTTTCGAGTGATAATAATACTGAAACGATATTAGATAATTTGGATTTAGAAATTTACGAAAAAGATTTTACTGTAATAATGGGTTCATCTGGAGCAGGAAAATCCACACTCTTGTATAGTTTGTCAGGAATGGAT
>CAJUJC010000065.1 GCA_910586805.1 uncultured Erysipelotrichales bacterium
GGTTTAGCCATTATATTTTCACCAAAATGACGAGCAATAACTTGTTCATCTAAAATTCTACCATTTTCATCAAGTTGTACTTTTGCTTGAGCAATAATATAATTTTTTTCTTCATCAGCAGTTAAATAACGAACATCACTTTCATCTATAATACTATTATTAACTTTACGATATGGAGTTTCAATAAAACCATATCTATTAATTTTAGCATATGAAGCAAGTGTAGAAATCAATCCGATATTTGGACCTTCAGGTGTTTCAATTGGACAAATACGACCATAATGAGATGGATGGACATCACGTACTTCATATCCTGCTCTATCTCTAGATAAACCACCTGGACCTAATGCTGATAAACGACGTTTATTTGTCAACTCAGCAAGAGGATTAATTTGATCCATAAATTGTGATAGCTGTGAAGATGAGAAAAATTCTTTCATCGCAGCAGTTAAAGGACGAATATTTGTTAAAGATTGAGGTGTAACACTATCAACTTCAGATAATGACATTCTTTCCTTAACAACTCTTTCCATTCTTGATAAACCAATTCTAAATTGATTTTGAATTAACTCACCAACTGAACGTACACGTCTATTTCCTAAATGATCAATATCATCTAACAAACCAATTCTACTCATTAAACTTACTCTATCGTCACTTGCCAATTCTAAAGAATCAAAAATATCAACAAGATTTAACATATAAGAGTATGCAGCTAACATATCCGAAATAGTCACAAATTTACAATCTAAAGACAAATCAGTTCCAACAACTTTCATCACTTTAGACTTAGATTCATCTACATAAATATCAACTGATTGAATCACACCATTTGAATGCATAAATTCATTTGTTTTCACTTCAGTTGTATGTGCTCCTTCTTCAAAGACTGGTTTTAAAATATCTACTTTTTCTTTTGTTAAATAAGTATCTTTTTCCATAACCAATTGGCCATGAATATCATAAATATCCTGTGCTAAAACACGATTTGTAATTCTATCTAATAAACTTAATTTTTTCCCAAGTTTAAAACGTCCTGCTCTTGCAAGATCATATCTTTTTGCATCAAAAAACTTTGCATATAACAAGTTATTTGCACCATCTAGTGTTGCAGGTTCCCCTGGTCTTAACTTATTATAAATTTCAATCAATGCTTCATCAGTGTTATGAGTTGGATCTTTTGCTAAAGTATTTCTAATAAACTCATGATCACCTAAAACATTAATAATATCTTCATCACTGCTTAATCCTAAAGCACGTAAAAGAATCGTACCAGGAATTTTACGAGTACGGTCAATACGTACATTTAAAATATCTTTTGCATCATTTTCAAATTCTAACCAAGTTCCTCTAGAAGGTATAATACTACCTGTGAACACAGTTTTTCCACTTTTATCCATAGCATCCGCAAAATATGCTCCTGGAGAACGTACTAATTGTGATACGATAACACGTTCAGCACCATTAATGATAAAAGTTCCAGAATCTGTCATGAGTGGAAAATCACCCATAAACACTTCATTTTCTTTAATTTCACCTGTTCCATTATTTACCAAACGCAAAGTTGCACGAATTGGTGCAGAATAATTTGCATCTCTATCCTTTGCTTCATCTACTGAATATTTTGGTTCATCAAAACGGCAGTCAACAAATTCTAATGTTAAAGTTTCATTAAAGTTGCTAATAGGATAAACATCATTAAAAACTTCTTTAATTCCTTCATTTTTAAACCATTCATAAGAATTTGTTTGAATTTCTACTAAATTAGGTAGTTCCAAAGATCCACTAATTCTTGAATAATTACGTCGATTAATACGACTTTTTGCTTGAGTTACATTCTTTTCCAAGTCCGATTCACTCCTTTTGATTATCTCTATCTCCATCTTAAAGTACAGTAAAAACACTGCTTTTTATACATGAGTAGGCATTTTAATATACTAGCATAGTCAATTCTTGAAGTCAATATAAATCAAGAAAATTAAATCAACTTTTTTTATAATTCATTTTTTATTGATTTCAAAATAAAATAACCTTTATCTCTTTTTATAATCTCACAGTTTCCAAAAATCTTTTCCATTTTCTTTTTTGCCGAAGGTGCCCCTTGTTTCTTTTGAATAACAATAATTAATTCCCCTCGTATATTCAAATGGGAATACGCTCCTTCTAAAATATCAAAAACAACTTTTTTCCCTGCACGAATTGGCGGATTTGATACAATGACATCAAAAATTCCATCAACATCTTGATACGCAAAACTCTTATATGCTTTTATATTTTTCACTTCGTTTTTTTCAATCGACAACTGTGCCAAATGGATTGCTCTTTCATTTACATCAACCATTTCAACATCTAACCACGAATATTCTTTTTTCAAAGAAATACCTAAAGTTCCATATCCACAACCAACATCTAATAATTTTTTAT
The DNA here is from genome assembly GCA_910586805.1 of uncultured Erysipelotrichales bacterium. GTDB lineage: Bacteria > Bacillota_I > Bacilli_A > Erysipelotrichales > Coprobacillaceae > MGBC140090. Next base: position 2,425 of record CAJUJC010000065.1, read on the forward strand.
GGTTCTCATCCAATTCAATAGCATCTAATAACACTCTAGAACCATAATCAACTTTTTCTTTAGAAAAAACACCAAAATCACTCACAAAGATTAATTCATGATTTCTATAAAAAAAATGAATGGTTGTTTCTTCTGATTTTAAATCTATATTATTTGTATAATAATGTGCCATAATCATTTCCTTTCAACGACACCATTATGTCATAAGTTTTTCTAAAAGTAAACAAAAAAGTCCCCTATTGAGGACTTTATATTTTAGAAATTATTTAACTTCTACTGTAGCTCCAGCAGCTTCTAATTGTTCTTTTAATTTAGCTCCTTCTTCAGCAGGTACATCTTTTTTGATTTCTGCAGGAACGTTATCAACTAAACCTTTAGCTTCTACTAATCCTAATCCAGTAATTTCTCTTACAGCTTTGATAACTGCAACTTTCTTAGCACCAACATCAGTTAATGTTACAGTAACGTTAGCAGCTGGTCCAGCAGCACCTTCATCAGCAACAGCAGCTACAGCAACTGGTGCAGCAGCAGTTACATCAAATTTTTCTTCGATTGCTTTTACTAATTCATTTAATTCTAAAATTGTAGCTTCTTCTAAATAAGCTAAGATTTCTTCATGTGTTAATTTTGCCATTTTTATATCCTCCATTTAATTTTCAAATTTAACTATTCAGCAGCTGGTGCTGCTTCTTCTCCACCTTTTGCATCAGCAACTGCTTGAATAATTCTAGCAAATTTTGCAACTGGTTCTTTCATCATAGCAAGTAACATTGAGTACATACCTTCACGGTTAGGTAATTTAGCTACTTCCATAACTTCTTCTTGAGGTAAGAACTTACCTTCTACGTATCCTGCTTTAATCACTAATGCTTCGTGATCTTTAGCAAATTTTGCTAAAATTCTTGCAGGAGCAACTGCATCTTCACGTCCGAAAGCAATTGCGTTAGGCCCTTTTAAGTAATCACTTAATTCAGTCATTCCTTCTTGTTCAGCAGCTCTTTGAACTAATGTATTTTTATATACTTTGAATCCTACGTTTTCTTCTCTTAAAGCAGTACGTAATTCAGTAACATCAGCAACTGATAATCCACGATATTCAACAACAATAGCTGATTGAGCTCCTTTTAATTGTTGAGCAATTTCATCAACAATGACTTTCTTTGCTTCAATAATTTCTTTAGACATCGTTACACCTCCTATTAAATTTTATATATGCAACAATATACTCGTTAAAAAACTCCCACACATATAAACGAGGGAGTTTTGTCAATTTATTCTTGACAATATCACCTCGGTAACATGATTAAGGTTGCCCCGTTACTGTCTACGGTATATTGATTGCGACTTATTTTTACATAGAAACTTGTACTTTGACACTAGGTCCCATAGATGTTGTGATAACAACATTTTTCATATAAGTTCCTTTTGCAGAAGATGGTTTAATCTTAATTAATAAATCATTAATTGTTTTAAAGTTTTCTGCTAATTGTTCATCAGTAAATGAAACTCTACCGATTGGTAAATGTACATTACCATCTTTATCAGTTCTATAAGTTACTTTACCAGCCTTTGTTTCTTTAACTGCCTTAGCAACATCCATAGTTACTGTTCCAGTTTTAGGGTTTGGCATTAAACCTTTAGGTCCTAAAATACGTCCTAATTTTCCTAATTCAGCCATCATATCTGGTGTAGCAATCATAACTTCAAAATCTAACCATCCTTTTTGGATATCTTCTAAGATTTCTTTTCCACCTACTACATCAGCTCCAGCAGCTTTAGCTTCTTCAACCTTAGCTCCTTGAGTAACAACTAAAACCTTTTTAGTTTTACCAGTACCATGTGGTAACACAATAGCACCTCTTAATTGTTGATCAGCATGTCTTGTATCTAACCCTAATTTAAAGGCTACATCAATACTTGCATCAAATTTTACATTACTTGTTTTCTTTACTAAAGCAACTGCTTCTTCAATTGGGTAAGCTTTACCTTTTTCAACAAGAGCAGCGGCTTCAGTATATCTTTTACTTCTTTTAGCCATTTTCTTTTCTCCTCTTCATTAAATTAGGCATCTAAGCCTTCTACTTTTACACCCATGTTTTTAGCAGTACCTGCAACAATTCTCATTGCACCTTCAATGTCAATTGCATTTAAGTCAGGCATTTTGTATTCAGCGATTTCTTTTAATTTATCAGCTGATAATGTAGCAACTGTTTGCTTTGAATCAGATGCTGCTTTCTTAATTCCACATGCTTTCTTAATCATTTCAGCAGTTGGAGCAGTTTTTAATACAAAGTCAAAACTCTTATCTTCATAAACAGTCAAAACAACTGGTACAGTTTCACCCATACGTTCTCTTGTTTGATCATTAAAAGCTGTACAGAATTTTGGCATTTGGATACCTGCACCTGCTAAAGCTGGACCTGGTTTAGCTCCACCAGCAGGGAATTGAATTTTCATAATTCTTACGACTTTCTTACTCACGCGACACACCTCCTATTTAAATTTGTCCGTGCTGTGGTCAGTTGGATGTCAATCCTCCCACGCATAGTAACACATATTGCGTCGATTAATTATTATACACAAACATATCAATAATGCAAGCATTTTCTTGAAATAATCGAAACTTTTTTCCAAAAAGAAAAGAGAAGTTTTCTTCTCTATGCTTCAACTTTTTCTAATTGTACCAATTCAACTTCCATTGGTGTAGAGTTCCCTAAAAAGTCAACCAAAACAACAGCAGTCTCCTTTTCTTTATCAATTGACTCTACTTTACCTACTTTTCCAGCAAATGGACCAGATAGAACTTTCACTTCATCTCCAATGGCATAATTAATTTCTACAGTAGAAGTTTGAATTCCCATTTTTTTCAAAATAGGATCAATTTCATGTTTTTGTAACGGGAAAGGTTTAGCTCCCCCTCCTGATGAACCAATAAATCCAGTTACACCTGATGTATTACGAACAACATACCATGCCTCATCAGTCATAACCATTTCAACCAAAACATATCCAGGGAACATATTTTTTGTTTTATTGATTTTCTTTCCGTCTTTAATCTCAGTTTCAACATGTTCAGGAATCACAATATTAAATAAACAATCTTGTAACCCCATAGATTCAACACGTTTTTCTAAGTTTTCTTTAACTTTATTTTCATGCCCTGAGTATGTATTCACTACATACCAACGTCTTCCTTCTTCATTCATTCCTGGCATACTAGTTCATCCCCAACGCTTTCATAATTAATGCAATAATTGCATCGCTTCCATAAAAATAAACACCAAACAAGAAACAAAAAACCAACACAACAACTGAATTATACATTAATTCTTTTTTTGTTAACCAATGAATGTTCTTGATTTCAGTACGAACACCTTTAATTGAAAACCATTCTTTAAATTTCATAAGCCCCTCCTATTTTGATTCTTTATGCAATGTGTGCTTTCCACACTTTTTACAAAACTTTCTTAATTCTAATCTTTCTACATTTATACGCTTATTTTTCGATATTGAATAATTACGTGATAAACACTCTGTACATACCAAAATAACTTTCTCTTTCATGTCTACCACTCCTTTTCCATTAATATAATTTATCATATTTATATTGTTCCGTCAATGGCGACTTTTCTTATGCAAACGATATGATGTATTATATACACTTTTTATAGGCACTTGTAAAATATTCGAAATTTCTTTCGCATTGTAACCTTCCAACAAATACCCCATAACAAGTTTTTCGCTCGGTGAAGCCTTATAACTCATTTCATATAAATATTCTTTCGTTGCTTCTCTAACCTCAAATATTTTTTGAGGATGATACACAATAGAAGTATCTTCAATAACCTCATCATATCTCATCCCCTCACTCTCTTTAATACTATCATCTAAAGAAATAAGTTGATGCTCTTTATAAATTCTTTTATCTTTTGTAAGAGCGACCTTACTTGACATACGTCTTAAAATAGCAGATTTAACATATGTTGATAAAGATGTTTTTTTATCACTACGATAACCCTCTATTGCACTTAAAAAACATATCATACCAATTTGTATAAAATCTTCCAACTCCAAACCAATATAATCATGAAATTGAAACGACCATATCCAACGTCGAATTTTTTCATAATAAATTTCTATCAAACACTCTAATGCAGTTTCACTACCACAATGCATCAAATACAATAACTCCTCTTCATTGTAACGTTCCACGTTACCTCCTTTCTACTTAGAAAGGATGACGAGAATTATAAACTTGATACAAAATCACTGCAGTTGCAACTGATGCGTTCAACGATGTAACATGTCCAGTCATTGGTAATATCACATTCATATCACAATGCTTCTTAACTAATCGTGATATTCCAAATCCTTCTGAACCAATAACAATAACAACAGGCATATTGTAATCAACAGCACGATAATCCTGAGAATTATCTAAATCGCAACCAACAACCCAAAAACCTTTCTTCTTTAAATCTTCTAAAGTTCTTGAAAGATTCGTCACTTGAGCTACTTTAACATAATCAATAGCTCCCGTTGAGACTTTTGCAACAGTAGGTGTTAATGCTACACTACGGTTTTTTCCTATAATTACACCATCAACCTCAATTGCATCACATGTTCTCAAGATCGCACCCAAGTTATGAGGATCTTCCAATCCATCTAACATCAATAATAATGGTTGTTTTCCCTTAGGTATATGATTAATGATTTCATCAATCTCATAATAATCATAACCTTCAACTTGAGCCACAATTCCTTGATGGACAACACGCCCCACCATATCATTAAGAACATTTTTTTGAGCAACAATATTTACTTTTGCATTTTTCGATTTTGCTAAAGCAATGATTTTATCATCTTTAACATTCTTCATCATATAAACCTGATATACAGGTTTACTTCCTTTCAAAGCTTCTATTACAGTATTTTTTCCATATATATATTGTCGCATAATTTACCCCTTAAAAAGTCTCATATTTTTCTCAATTTTTTCTCATATTTTTTTCATCACAAAATCTTTATACAATTCAAAGATTTCTAAAATTCTTTCATCATCATGCATCAAATACAAATGACCAATCAATGCTTCAAAACCTGAAGATTGATTATGAGTAATGACACTTGTATTCTTCATCACTCTTGTATTTTTAGCGTTTCTTCCTCTTTTATAAATTCTTATTTCTTCATCACTTATCCACTGGTTGTTAATGGACTCTTTCATAAACTCAGCCTGTGCTTTTGCACTCACAAACTGTATCGCTTCTTTTTGAAGCAAATCAGGTTTTGTTATTTCTTTTTCAACAAGTAAATACTCTCTTACATAAACCTCAAAAACACCATCACCCAAATAAGCCAAAGCCAACGGATTAATCAACTCAGGTCTCATATTTAAATAATTCCTCTACTTTGTAATTCTGTTCTTATTTGATCAGCTTCCTCAAAATTCTTTTTCGCTTTTTCTTCATTCCACTTTTGATATAACGAAATATCTTCATCACTCAATATTTTTACATCATGTACAAATCCCATAACATCCATCATTTTCACTAATGTTTGATACCCTTTAGAAATCTCTACGTTATCTTTTTCTTTTGTACGCATCAATTGATTTAAAACTTTAACTTGTCCTAAAATTTGTGTTAATGCCAAAGATGTATTCAAATCATCAGTAAGAGCTTCAATCATTTCAGAAACTTTATCGTCACAATAATCTTCGCCCATTTCATGATTAACCTGTAAATATAATGATGCTTGTTTCAAAATATTTTCAACTTTTACAACTTCTTTTTTGACATTTGTCAACACTTCCTCAGTAAAATTTAATGGGTTTCTATAATGTGTTGATAACATTAACCATTTATAAACATTGCATCCTAACTCCTGAAGCAAATCTTTAGCCCATAAAACATTTCCTAAAGACTTAGACATCTTTTGATTATTAATATTAATCATTTGATTATGCATCCAAACATTCGCAATAGGATGTTGATGACATGCCATAGATTGTGCAATTTCATTTTCATGATGTGGGAATTTTAAATCTTGTCCACCACCATGAATATCAATACGTCCATTCTCAAACAAATCATTAATCATAACTACACATTCAGTATGCCACCCAGGTCTTCCCATAGACCAAGGACTTTCAAATTGAATACCTTCATCTGTTTTCTTCCATAATGCAAAATCTGTACTGCTTTCTTTTTTATCGTTATCATCAACACGTTCGCTTGCTCCAGCGATTAAATCTTCAACCTTAATCCCTGAAAGCATTCCATATTCTTTAATTTTAGTAACTCTAAAGTAAACATCTCCATCTACTTCATAAGCATATCCTTGATCAACTAAATCTTTCACAAAATTGATAATCGGTTGCATTGTTTCAGTCACACGAGGTGCATATGTTGGAAACAATAAATTCAATCCTCTTCTGACATCCTCATAAGCCTTAATATACTTATCTGTCAATTCCTTTTCAGTGACTCCTTCTTCCTTTGCAGCTTTAATAATCTTATCGTCCACATCAGTAAAATTAGAAACAAAAGTAACCTTATAGCCTATTGCTTCAAAAGTTCTTCTTAAAACATCAAAAACAATCATTGGTCTTGTATTTCCTATATGAACATAATTATAAACAGTAGGTCCACATACATAAATACTGACTTCACCTTTTTTAATAGGTACAAATTCTTCTTTTTTATTCGTTAATGTGTTAAATACTCTCATGATATTCTCCTCTCTTATAAATAAAAAAGCAAATGATAAAGACACATAGTGCTCTTCCACCTTATCATATGCTCACTTCTCACTTTTAACGCAAGTTAACGTTCTTTCTTTGCAAAAGACTCAAGCAAGTGCATCCAAAGCCATCCATCAAGTTATTTCCACCAACAAACTCTCTCTATACATTTCATAACTTTATCATTCTTACTTATAATTTATTTATACTATAACAAATTCATTCTATATAATCAACATTAATGATGTACTGTTAACGACTCTAAATATTGTGTTCTTGCAGCTATACAATCATCATAAATTTCCTCTGGAGCTTGATATGAGTAATCATAAACATATTGATCTGTAAAATAAACAATATGTTTAAACTTCATTCCAGTTGCTAAAAAACGTCCTGTAAAAACTTGACACTCAATACCACTTTCTAACTTTTTAGAATAATATTGTACATCAGAAGCACCATCTTCCTCTAACTGACCTGCATAAAGTTCAGGCATATCTTCAACAGCATTATCTGTATCATCTTTTTCAGTTATATAGTTAAAAACCTCTTCATCTAAAATCAATTGTAATATCTCTGTATTGTCATTTGCTGTATCTATAGCAAAATCCTTAGGATAATAGAAAGAGACTTGATCTGCAATTTCATGTATGTTTCCATCTTTTTCTAAATGAATCGTTTGGCTTTTTTGGCCACAAGCTACCATCATAAGACACATCATGAAAACTAATATCATTTTCTTTATATATTTCATAAGCATCCTCCCTTTCTGTGACTATTGTACTAAACATTGCTCAAGAAAGCAACATAAAATAAAAGAGACAGATTTCTCCATCTCTTTCATATTTATTAACCTAACAATGAATTAAAAACTTTTAAGTAGGCATCAGCACTTTTATCCCAATCAAGTTTAGCATCCATTGCTCGATCGATCAAACCATTCCATTTTTCTTTATCATTATAAACCCTTAATGCATAATCAATTGTATCCATCATCTCATGTGCATTATAGTTTTTAAAACTAAATCCAGTTCCAGTATTTTCAAACTCATTGTAAGCCTCAACACTATCTTTTAAACCACCTGTTTCACGAACAATTGGGATTGTTCCATAACGTAAAGACATCATTTGTGATAAACCACAAGGTTCAAATAATGAAGGCATCAAGAACATATCACAACCTGCATAAATACGACAAGATAAACCAAAGTCATATTTTAAATTCATAGAAATTTTTTGATTATGATAAGCTGCAATCGCTTTTAACGGTTCTTCGTATTTCAAATCACCCGCACCTAACACAACAACTTGAACATCACGTTTCATCAATTCTTCCATTCTATTAATAATTAAATCCAAACCTTTTTGCCAAGTCAATCTTGTAACAATACCAATCAAAGGCACATCTGGATTTACTGGTAATCCACATTCTTTTTGTAATTCAGCCTTATTAATAGGTTTGTTTTGATGAACAGTTGCTTTATCAAAGTGTTTAACAATTTGTGGATCCGTAGATGGATTAATTGTATCGTAATCAATACCATTTAAAATACCATACAAATCATGTCTACGCATTTGTAAAATATTTTGTAATCCTTCACCAAATTCATCAGTTAGAATTTCTTGAGCATATGTTGGTGAAACTGTTGTAACTGCATCACTATAGAAAATAGCAGCTTTCATCATGTTAAAACACCCATCATTACGACAGTTCCCATTGTAATATAAATAATTATCCAAACCAAAATGATCACTCAATAAATTAGGATCACATTTTCCCTGATAAGCAATATTATGAATTGTAAAAGTAATTTTAATATCATTATAATATTCATAATATGCATATCTTTCTTTATATAATGCAGCAATCATAGCAGTTTGCCAATCATGTAAAGATAACACATCTGGTTTCAAATCAATATGTGATAATAATTCTAAAACAGCAAAATCAAAGAATGCAAATCTTTCATTATCATCATCATATCCATATAACCCTGGTCTTCTAAAATATTGTTCATTATCAATGAAGTAGTATGTTACACCATCATATTCAGCTTTGAAAACACCACAATAACATTTACGCCATCCTACCCAAATATCATAACTTGCTACATACTCAATAGTATCAGCCAATTTCATATCTTGATATTTAGGTAAAATAACAGCACATTCATGTCCTTTTTGAACCAAAGATTTTGGCAAAGAACCTAGAACATCTGCCAAACCACCTGATTTAATATAAGGATTGGCTTCACTTGTCGCAAAAACAATCTTCATTATACAACATCTCCTTCTTTAACATATAAAGGTTGTGTTGCATCACCAACTAATTCAGTTTTCTTTTCAACTTTAGCATCTTTATCAATAATAACATTTTCTAAATGTGCTCCTGGACAAATTGTAGAACCACTTAAAATAATACAATTCTTAACAACAGCCCCTTCACCAATAACAACATTACGAGACAAAATTGAATCTTCAACTTCACCATCTATGATAGCGCCATTTGCAACAAATGATTTCTTAATCTTAGCATTCTTTTTGTATTTTGTTGGTGGAGTATCATTAGTATTTGTAAAAATTGGCCATGTACTTTTGAATACTTGAGTATTAATATCCATATCCAAAAATTCTAAGCTTGTTTTATAATAAGCTTCATAAGAATCAATACATCTTACAAAACCTCTATATTCATATGCCATAACTTTTCTTTCATCACAAATATATGCAAGAGTATCTTTTAAATCAAAGAATGAGCTTACTTTTTTAGCATATTCCATTAAATCCAACAATACTTTTGTATTAAAAACATACGTTTCCAAAGAAATATTTCTTTCTTTACGATTTCCTTTATTTTTCTTAACTTCTACAACTTGTTGATTATCTAATTTTAAGTAATCAGTCCCAACAAAAGTTTCATTAGCATTATCAATTGTTTGATATACCATTGTAATTTCAGCACCTGACTTTGCATGAGCTTCCACAACATCAGCATAATTCATAGTTGTAATAATATGTGCTGGAGCAACAACAACATAATCAGCCTTAGCCTTTTCTAAAAATGCAATATTTTCAACCAAGTTATTTACATCATGATTATAC
>CAJUJC010000066.1:0-9412 GCA_910586805.1 uncultured Erysipelotrichales bacterium
GAAAAGGTTCATGTCATATTTTAAAAGTAAGAAAATATGGTGGGAAGAAAGTTATTGATTAAAGTGGATTATTCCACTTTTTTATTTATGATAAAATATAGATATTTTAAAAATAATATTGATTTAAGAAGTTAAAATATGATAATTTTTAATAAAGGAGTAAAAAGTCATGAGTGAAGAAAAGATACATAAAAGAAGAAAAAGATATAAAGGAACACATCCTAAAAATTTTAATGAAAAATATAAAGAATTAAATCCAGAGCTATATCCTGAAACAATTGAAAAAGTGATAGCTAAAGGAAGTACACCTGCTGGTATGCATATTTCTATTATGGTTAATGAAATATTAGAATTTTTGGATATTCAAGAAGGACAAGTTGGTTTGGATTGCACTTTAGGATATGGAGGACATACTTCACATATGCTAGAAAAATTAAATCATAAAGGACATCTTTATGCATTAGATATTGATCCTATTGAAATTGTGAAAACAAGAGAAAGGTTAAAGAATAAAGGTTATGGAGAAGATATTTTAACTATTATTCAAACGAATTTTAGAAACATTGATGAAGTTTCAAAAAATGTGGGAAAGTTTGATTTTGTATTAGCTGATTTAGGTGTATCTTCTATGCAAATAGATAATCCTGAAAGAGGTTTTTCTTATAAAAAAGAAGGTCCTTTGGATTTAAGATTAAATCCTGAAATGGGAAAACCAGCTTCACAAATATTAAAAGAACTTACCAAAGAGGAATTACAAAATATATTTGAGGAAAATGCTGATGAACCCTATGCAAAGGAAATTGCAAGAAATATTGATTCTTTTATGAAATCTGGTTTTGAAATCACAACGACTCAACAGCTTTATAAAGTCATTGAAAAAACATTATCATTTATAGATGATAAAAATAAAAAAGATATTATTAATAAAACATCTGCTCGTATTTTTCAGGCATTAAGAATAGAAGTGAATCAAGAATTTGAAGTTTTATACGACTTTGTAGAAAAACTTCCTTATGTTTTAAAACCTGGTGGAAAAGTTGCTATATTAACGTTTCATTCTGGTGAAGATAGAATCGTGAAAAAATCTTTTAAGGAAATGAAAAGGTTAGGAATTTATGAAGATGTTTCAAGAAATGTTATTAGACCTTCAATGGAAGAATGTCGAAATAATTCAAGGGCAAAATCTACCAAAATGAGGTGGGCCATAAAATCTTTATAGAAAAGGAGGTATATGTATGAGTGAAAATATTGCTTTGAAATTTGATTTTAGACACTGGATTCAAGAACAGGTTCATGAAGAATATGATATTGTTTTGGAAAATAATAATCATATTCAATTAATAACTGAATATGGTGATGCTTCTATTCATTTTATTGAAATAGAAGACAATACAATTGTTGAGTTTCATATAACTGCAAAAAAAGATGGTGCTACTAAGTTCTATTTACATTTTGAGTTAAATGATGAAGATCATGCCAAACAATTGTTTTATGAAATGGTAGAAACACTTATTCATTTGAAAGCGGAGAAAACTTTACAGGTTTTATTATCTTGTTCAGCAGGATTAACAACATCAATGTTTGCAGAAAATTTGAATTCAGTTGCTGAGATGGCTGGATTGGACTATCATTTTCATGCTGTTTCTTATTTAAGCATTTATGAAGTTGTAGAGAATTATGATGTTATCTTAATTGCTCCTCAAATTGGTTATATGTTAAAACGTTTAAAAGAAAGTTTACCTAATAAACTTGTTTTACAGATACCGACTGCTATGTTTGCATCTTATGATGCACTTGCAACAATTCAATTTGTACAAAAAGAGCTAGAAGCATTTCATGAAAGTGAAGAAAATGTGAAAGAAGAGTGTATATGTTGTTCTCAATGTGATCAACGTATTTTATCTATTGTTTTGTTGACGAATAAAGCACAGACAAGAATTTATTATAGGTTATATGATAAAGATAATATTATTGATAGTCATTTAATTATTAAGCCTTCTATGAATATTTATGATTTATATGATATTATTGATACTGTTTTATTGAAACATTCTTATATTGATGTGATTGGTATTGCGACTCCTGGTATTGTTGAGGATAATAAACAATTAAGAAATCCAGGTGATGGGAAACTTATTGATATTCATAATGATTTTGAAAAGAAATATAATATAAAAGTTTTTGTCTATAATAATGCCAATGCTGCAACAGTTGGATTTTCTTTAGAACATCCAGAATATCAAAATATTGTTTTTCACACACAGCCTTTTGGATTTGGTGTTGGGGGACAAGGCGTTTTGATTGATGGTAAAATCGTTCGAGGTAAAAATGGTATTACAGGAGAAATAAGATATTTTTTAAGACGTATGCAATTATCAGATGAAGCAAATAAACTTGCATGGACACAACAAGGAGCTTTGGAGTTAATTACAAAATCTCTTTTGCCTACAATTGCTATTGTAGGTCCTGATGCTTTAGCAATTTATGCCCCAATGACTCCTGATATGAATGAAATAAAAAATGCTTTAAAGTCATTTATATCGGAAGAATTTTTACCTGAATTTTATTGTATTAAAGAACCAAGTTCCTATATGCTAAGTGGCATAACAAAATTATGTGTTGATTATCTTGAAAGAGAAAATGAGTTTTAATAGTTATTTGAAAACTGTTTTTCTATTTGAGTTTTTCACAAAAAGAGATTGTTTTCTTTTCTATATTTAGAAAATTTTAAATATAATTTATTGATTTATGTATGATATTAAATGGTTATTTATATTACTATTAAACATATAGATAAATTGAAAGTTTATGAAGATGTTTAAATAAATATAAATAACATAATAGTTGATATATGGAATAGAATTAAATATTATGTTTATACTTGAAAATGAGTAGGTTGAATATTATAATCTACTTGTAAATTAGATAGCATTGTATCAAATGCAAAAAGGTTAGAGTTGTAGCTCTAACCTTTTCTATAGTTTTTAGAGTGGACTTAACACTAGGCTAGTTATCGTTATAAATGTTTGTCTAATCATTTGCATATGTAATAAACAATTACACCTGCCATAACAGCTATTACTAAATCAGATAACATCGTAACACCTCCTTTTAAGGGAGGAACGATAACATTGTTATTATACTATATATGGAAAAATGTAATAATTTATTTTTGTGTATTATAAAAAATAAATAGCTATTTGAATTTAATGGCTTAATATAAAATAAAAAGTCTTGATTTTATCAAGACTTTTTATATTTTTGTTAAAGGTTGTAATTATTTACAAGCTTCTTCGATTGAAACGGTTAGCATTTTCCTAAATGAATTTTTAAGTCTATTTAGGCTTATTTAAGTGTCACCAAATCTTATTAAGTTTCTAAAATTCAAATCATTTAAAATATTAGCTGATTTGTGTGCAATGAGTGTGTAACCCACACAGTTTTATAAAGTTGTAAGAAATTCTTAGATGTAGTATAAATATTTAATATAGTTTTGAATAAGTAAAATATTTAAATTTTATTACAAAAATGTTATACTATTAGTAATTAGTAGAAACATTAATAAAACTAAGGTTATTAAGATATTTAAATTATAACATAAGTAGTGCATTTGTTTACTTATAAATTACAAATGAATAAAACATGGTTATGGTTGGAGGTGTTTGATAATTTATGCAAACAGATATTTTTACAATTGGATATACTGGCTTTAAAATAGATGAATTTATAGATGTTTTGAAAATATACAAAGTTAATGCGGTAGTTGATGTGAGAAGTTATCCTTTTTCAAAGTATTACTCTGATTATAATTCAGATACATTAGAAAACACATTAAAAAAAAGTGATATATCTTATAGGCTTTATGATAAAGAATTTGGTGCAAGACAAAAAGACTACGCATTTTATGATGAGAATAATCAGTTTGATTTAACTCTTTTTTCAAAATCAGAGCAGTTTAAAAGAGGTATGAAGCGAATAAAAAAAGGTACAAATAGTGGCTTTCGAATTGCACTTATGTGTGCTGAAAAAAATCCGATTGAATGTCATAGAGCAGTTTTGGTAGGTAGGGAGCTTAGTTTGGTTGGGTTTAATGTATTGCACATTATTAATAAAAATAAAATTATAACAGAGAAGCAACTAGAGGAAGAATTAGTTGATATTTATTTTCCTGAAAAAGATCAGTTATCACTTTTTAATAATGATAATCTATCTCTGTCCAAACAAATACAAAAATCAATCGAGATGCAAAGAAAAAAAATTGCTTATCACGAGAAGGAGTTATTAAATGAATAAGTTATATACAATAGGTTTCACAAAAAAGAAAGCGGAAGATTTTTTTGAAATCCTTAAATCAAATAATATTGAAAAGATTATAGACATAAGGTTAAATAATACTTCTCAATTAGCTGGATTTTCAAAATACCCTGATATTGAATTTTTTTTAAATGAAATATTAAATGTTAAATACAGTCATGACTCATTTCTTTCTCCACTTGAAAGCACTTTAAAAAAGTACAAGAAGAAGCAAATATCATGGGATAGTTATGTACAAGAATTTAATGATACAATGGAGGAAAGGAAAATAAATGAATATATTTTAAATAAGTATAGTAGTGATGATAATATTTGTTTGCTATGTAGTGAAGCTTCTCCAGTAAATTGTCACAGAAGTATTGTTTCAAAAATTTTCAGAGAAGTATTTGATTGTGAAATAATTGATTTGTAAAAGAAAGAGGGTGAAATAATATGAAGTTATTAGTATTGGCAAAATCATCAAAACATGGTAATTATTGTTTGGCAGGATTAAATCTTGATACTTACAAATTTGTAAGGATTTTAGGGAGTGGAGAATATGGTGCATTTTTGGATTCTGATTGCAAATTAGATAATGGCAAGAAAATTAGTTTGTTAGACTGTATTGAAATAAATTTAAAAAAGGAAAATGATAATCATGCACAAACTGAAAATTATAGTTGTGTCTCTAAAACAGCTACTTATTGCTGCAAATACTCATATCAACGCTTGATAGATTTATATCAAGATACTTTAATTACAGATTCTTTTGTTAAAAAAAGTGAGCCAATAGGGTATTTAACAAGAAATAATTATAAAACAGTATCACATTCTTTAGAATTGATAAAGGTAAATAATTTAACTGTTTATCCAAATTGGACTTGTTCATTTGATTTTAAAGGAGAGAAGTATTGTTTTATGAAAATTACAGATTTTAATTTTAAAAATAAATCATGTAATTATTCTTGTGCTTATTTATTAGTCAGTTTATCTGGTGAAGATCGCTACACTTTAGAAAACAATAAATTTTATGTGTTTGTTTCTTCGATATTTGTTGATTAATGCTGGGATAGTAGAGATTGTATGTCCATGTTTAATTATATAAAATAAGTAAGAGTATTTAGATAATTTATGCAAAAAAAGTTCTGATTTAATCAGAACTTTTTGTGTTTTCGTGTAAATATATGATTATTTACAAGCTTCTTCGATAGCCACTGCAACAGCCACTGTCATACCAACCATTGGGTTGTTACCAGCACCGATTAATCCCATCATTTCTACGTGAGCAGGAACTGATGAAGATCCAGCAAATTGAGCATCACTGTGCATACGTCCCATAGTATCAGTCATACCATAAGAAGCAGGGCCAGCTGCCATATTATCAGGATGTAATGTACGTCCTGTTCCTCCACCTGAAGCGACAGAGAAATATTTCTTTCCTTGTTCTATACATTCTTTTTTATAAGTACCAGCTACTGGATGTTGGAAACGAGTTGGGTTAGTAGAGTTACCAGTAATAGAAACATCTACACCTTCTTTGTGCATAATAGCAACACCTTCACGAACATCATCAGAACCATAGCAGTTAACTTTAGCTCTAGGTCCATCAGAGTAAGCGATTCTAGACACTTCTTTAACTTCACCTGTGAAATAATCGAATTGAGTTTCTACATAAGTAAATCCATTAATTCTTGAGATGATTTTTGCAGCATCTTTTCCTAAACCGTTTAAGATAACTCTTAATGGTTTGTTTCTTACTTTATTTGCTTTTTCAGCGATTTTGATTGCACCTTCAGCAGCAGCGAAAGATTCATGTCCAGCTAAGAAAGCGAAACATTCAGTGTTTTCATCTAATAACATAGATCCTAAGTTACCATGACCTAAACCTACTTTACGATCATCAGCAACTGATCCAGGAATACAAAATGATTGTAAACCAATACCAATTGTTTTTGCAGCATCTACTGCTCTTGTATCTCCATTTTTGATTGCCATTGCAGCACCTACGATGTAAGCCCAGCAAGCATTTTCAAAACAGATTGGTTGAGTTGATTTTACGATATTGTAAACATCAATTCCTTTTTCATCACAGATAGCTTTAGCTTCTTCTAGTGATTTAATATCAAATTTAGCTAATGCAGCGTTAATTTGATTAATTCTTCTATCATAACTTTCAAATAATGCCATTGTCGTACCTCCCCATTATTCCTTTCTTGGATCGATGTATTTAGCAGCGTCAGCGAATCTACCATAAGTTCCAGTCGCTTCTTTTAAAGCTTCATTAGCATCTTTTCCATCTTTAATCATGTCCATCATTCTTCCAAGACTTACGAATTCATAACCGATGATTTCATTATTATCATCTAATGCAATTCTATTGATATAACCTTCAGTTAATTCAAGATATCTAGGTCCTTTCATTTTAGTAGAGTAAGCAGTACCAACCATACTTCTTAATCCTTTACCTAAATCTTCAAGACCAGCACCAACAGGAAGTCCACCTTCTGAGAAAGCTGATTGAGTACGTCCATAAACGATTTGTAAGAATAATTCTCTCATAGCTGTATTGATTGCATCACAAACTAAGTCAGTATTTAAACCTTCTAATAAAGTTTTACCAACTAATGCTTCTGAAGCCATAGCAGCTGAATGTGTCATACCTGAACATCCAATTGTTTCAATTAAAGCTTCTTCGATAATACCTTCTTTAACATTTAAAGATAATTTACAAGTCCCTTGTTGAGGAGCACACCATCCAATACCGTGTGTTAAACCAGAAATATCTTTAATTTCTTTTGAATATACCCATTTTCCTTCTTCAGGAATTGGAGCACATCCATGACTTGCACCGCGATTAACAGTACACATTTCTTCTACTTCTTTTGTATAAATCATTTTTTTACTCCTTTCATAACCTTTCAAATGATTATTGTATAGAACAGGAAAAATTCCTATCTAGGTGAAAGGAATTTCACCTACTGAAATTATAAAGGAAAAGGACTTTAAAGTCAATGAAACACAAAATCTAATGACAAAAAAATCACAAAAAAGACATGAAAGATTATATTCGATGACTTGTAGTATGCATTATGCTATAATATGAAAAAGGATGTGTTAAAAATGAAAAGATTCAAACAAATTTTTCTTTGTTTTTCTTTATTTATTGTTTTATTTGGATGCCAAAAACCAGTCAAAGATAAATCAAAAGAAGAACCAAAAAAAGAAGTGGAAGAACCTAAAGTTCCTGAGGTTGTAAAAACATCACTCACTTTATCATTTGTGGGAGATATAACATTAGGAAATTATGCTGGACAGGGATATTCTGGTTCATTTGATCAAGAATATGAAAAACAAGGAAAAGATGCTTCTTATTTTTTAAAAAACGTAAAGGATGTCTTTGAAAAAGATGATTTAACGATAGGAAACCTTGAAGGTCCCTTAACAAATGCAAAATCTCATGCTGAAAAACAATTTGCATTTAAGGGAAAACCTGAATATATCAATATTTTAACTCAAGGGGATGTAGAAATTGTTACATTAGCTAATAACCATTCTCGTGATCGTTTTGAAAAAGGTATGACCGATACAAAAGAAACACTCACAAATGCAAATATTGGATATTTTGGATATGAAGATAGTTACATAGCTGATGTTAAAGGTGTCAAAGTTGGATTTTTAGGTTATAGTTTTCCACAATCGTTTACAACTGAAATGAAAGAAGCTATTACAAAGTTAAGAAAAAAAGCTGATATTGTTATTGTTTATTTCCATTGGGGTATTGAAAGAGATCCATCTCCTATGACAATGCAAAGAAATATTGCTAAAAAATGTATTGATAATGGTGTTGATTTGGTTGTAGGATCTCATCCACATGTTTTACAGGGTATTGAAACATATAAAGGAAAGAAAATTGTTTATAGTTTAAGCAACTTCTGTTTTGGAGGAAATAAAAATCCTAGTGATAAAGATTCTATGATTTATCAACATACATTCAATTTAGAAGATAATAAAATTGTAAGTGAATCTCATAAAGTGATTCCTTGTATGATTTCCTCTACAAAATCAAGAAACAATTATCAACCAACGATTGTTGATGGTAATGATGCCAAAAGAGTATTAAAAAAGATTCCTGAAGTAAAATAGGCTCGTCCTATTTTCTTTTTGTGTAAAAAACGTGACATGAAAAATATTTTATGTAAAATATAAAAAAGGTAGGAGGAGAAGATATGAAAGTTTTTGCAAGTGATTTTGATGGAACATTATTTTTTGATAATACATTTCGTTCTTATGATATAGAAGCTATTCGTAAGTTTCAAAATGAAGGGCATTTGTTTGGACTTTGTTCAGGGAGACCATTAAAAGGTGTAACTGTTGTTTCAAAAGGATTTATTGATTATGATTTTTATATTGTATGTAGTGGGGCATTAATTGTTGATAAAAAAGGAAATATTTTAGATGAACAATTGATTGAATTTGATGATATGAAAGATATTTTTGAATGTTATGAAAAACAAAAAGGGATATGTGTGCAAGCTGATGGGGTCATTTATAGAAAAAATGCAGTACCTTATGAATCAAAAGAAGTTCAAAAAATGATTCAGTCATTAGATGAACTTAAACAATCTCATATTTATGGATTATCAATAGATGCTTCAACAAATGAAAATGCAAAATTATTATGTGAGGAAATCAATCATTTATATCCACGTGTTAATGCTTTTCAAAATAATGAATATATTGATATAGTTAAAAAAGGATGTTCAAAAGGAACAGGAATTTGTAAGTTAAAAGACATATTCAATATCAATGAAGTAGCAGGTATTGGAGATTCATATAATGATTTGCCTATGTTTGAAGCTGTCGACCATGCTTTCACATTTACAACATCTTCAAATGACATTAAAGAAAAAGCTAATGATGTTGTAGATTCAGTGTGTGAAGCTATCAATATTTTAATGAATGGAGAATGGACAAATGATTAAATTCGTTGTGAGTGATATGGATGGTACTTTATTGAATAATGGTGAAATTTCATTAGGTAATAGAAAAGCTATTAAACGTTTAAAGGACAATGGTATAATCTTTGCGATTGCTTCAGGAAGAGATTATCAGGGCGTCT
>CAJUJC010000066.1:9422-12236 GCA_910586805.1 uncultured Erysipelotrichales bacterium
CATAATTATGATATAAAATGTGAAGCGATTTTAGGAAATGGGGCTCAGTATGTAGATGAAAATGGGCAAATGATTATGAATTGTTATATGGATAAGGGAATTGTGAAAGATGTTATCAAAGTTTTTGAAAGTAATCATGCACCTTATATGATTTTTACAACAAATGGTTTTTATACAACCCAAGATATATCTTGGGTCAAACAAGAATTTATTGAAAGAGGAATACGCCGTTTTCATGATACTTACGAAGATTTTGAAGAAGGTGGAAAGTTTGCAAATTCACCTGCGAATCATTTAGAGTTTATTACTGATGTGGATGAATTTTTAACAAGAAAGCTAGATGTTATTAAAATTGAAACCTTTGCATTAACATCAAAACAGATTGAAGATATCAAGACATCTTTACAACACATTCCTTCCATTTGTTATTTATCTTCTTTTGATGATAATATAGAAGTTACAGATGATTATGCACAAAAAGGTCTTATTTTAGAAAAAGTCATTGAATTAAAAGGATTAAAAAAAGAAGAAGTTGCTGTGTTAGGTGATGGGATGAATGATTTGTCAATGTTTCAATGTTTTCCTTATGGTTTTGCAATGGGAAATGCTGAGCAGACGATTAAAGATTTAGCTTATCAAGTTGTATGCGATCATAAAGAAGATGGCGTTGCTCAAGCAATAGATATTATTTTAAGGGATTTAGTAGACTAAATCCTTTTTATATTAATAAATTCTTAAGAAATTCACATAAATATTGTAATATAATGAAAAAGGGGTGGGGAATATGAATATTTTGGTTGTGGATGATGAAAGAGAAATAGCTGATTTGGTAGAACTTTATTTAAAAAATGAAGGTTTTCAAGTTTATAAATTTTATAATGGTTCAAGTGCCTTGATGTGTGTAGAAAAAGAAAAAATGGATTTAGCTATTTTAGATATTATGTTACCTGATATTGATGGTCTTACAATTTGTCAAAAGATTAGAGAAAAACAGGATTTTCCTATTATTATGTTAACTGCAAAAGAATCTGAGATTGATAAAATTACAGGTCTAACAATAGGCGCTGATGATTATGTCACAAAACCATTTAGACCTTTAGAATTAATGGCAAGAGTGAAAGCACAACTAAGAAGATATACAACTTTTTCTTCTCATAAACAAACCATGTGTATAACAATTGGTGCATTGTCTATTGATAAAGAAAATCATCAATGTTTTATTGAGGGAAATTTGATTTCACTTACACCAACAGAGTTTGATATTTTATGGTTATTATGTTTACATAAAGGAAAAGTTGTGACCGTTGATCAAATCTTTCAAGAACTTTGGGGAGAAAAATATTATAGTGCTAATAGTAGTTCTATTATGGTTCATATTCGTCATTTAAGAGAAAAAATGAATGATTCAGCAGAAAATCCTAAATATATAAAAACTGTATGGGGAGTGGGTTATAAAATTGGATAAAAACTATACAAAAGAATTTCAAAAAGAGATTTTAAAAAGGCATTTATGGATTGGTGGTATTTCAATTGTTGTTATTTTAATATTTTATTTTATGATGGATTATCTTTATAATGGAGTTATTGTAAATGGAATACAAAATATATTTGGTTGGAATTTTGCGAATTTTATTTTAAGAAATCAAAAACTTGTTGTATTTATTACAATATTGATAGCATTAATGATTAACTTTCTATTAGTAGAGTTTTATGCATTGCAAAAAATATCTGATGTTTTTTCTTCTATGAAAATATTGTTTCAAAAAAATGAAAAAGAAATTGTATTAGAAGATTCTTTAAAAGAATTAGAGAATGATTTAAATGCTTTAAAAAAAGAAAGTATTGAAAATGAAAAGAAAGCTTTAAAAGAAGAAAGACAAAAGATAGATATGATTGCTTATTTGGCTCATGATATTAAAACACCTCTTGCATCTGTTATTGGTTATTTATGTTTATTAAACGAAACTGAATTACCTGAAGATTTAAGAAAGAAATATACAAATATGACTTTGGACAAAGCATATAGATTAGAAACATTGATTAATGAATTTTTTGATATTACAAAATTAAATCAAGGATATCAAAATTTACATAAAGAAGATATATCACTTCTATACTTTTTAAAACAAATGAAAGAAGAATTTTATCCTTTGCTTAAACAACATCATCAAACTTTAGATATTGATGTTAATGAAAATGTATCTTTATATGTAGATGCTCAAAAAATGGCAAGAGTATTTAATAATATTGTTAAAAATGCTATGCATTATGGTGATGAATATTCTTCTATTCAAGTCTATACAAAAAATGATTATTCATATACACACATATATTTTCAAAATCAAGGTCCATCTATTCCTCAAGATAAATTAGATTTAATATTTGAACAGTTTTATCGTTTAGATCAATCTCGTTCATCATCAACAGGGGGGTCAGGTTTAGGATTGTCTATTGCAAAAATGATTGTGACACAACATCATGGTTTTATTAAGGCATTCAGTCATGATAATACAACAATTTTTGAAATCATATTACCTCATAAAGATCAAGTTTAAAAACAAATACTAATTTCAAAATTCTTAATGATTTCTTAATCTTTTTTTATATTTTATATTTTATAATAAGGACAAGAGGTGAAAACATATGAATAGAAAGGTTGTTGTTGGTATCATAGTTTTACTTATTCCATTTTTGGTATTGATTGTAGATAGAATTTAAAAAGCATAAATGTGCTTTTTTTTTATAAAATAGAAAGATTTATTTTATAGTTTTTGACTATTTCTTTCTCTTGTTTTAAAATGTATTCATTAAAGG
>CAJUJC010000067.1:0-5332 GCA_910586805.1 uncultured Erysipelotrichales bacterium
AAGAATTATTGCAGGGGCAGGTAGTGGAAAGACGAGAGTTTTAACATATCGTATTGCTTATTTGATAGAAGAAGTAGGGGTAGAACCTAGAAATATTTTAGCTATTACTTTTACAAATAAAGCTGCCAATGAAATGAAAGAAAGGGTTATTAATATTTTAGGAGATTATGCTTCTGGTACATTACTTTGTACAATCCATTCATTATGTGTTCGTATTTTAAGACAGAATATTCGTGTTTTGAATTATCCAAATAATTTTGTGATTATGGATGAAGAAGATCAAAAATCTTTATTAAAGAAGATTTTTAAGGATAAGCAAATTGATCCTAAATCTATAAGTGTGAAAAGTTGTTTGAATTTTATTTCTTCTTGTAAGATGTCGAGAGTTCATCCTCAAAGGGCAATGAATATGGCTGGTGATTTTATAGGAGAACAAAAAAAAGCTGTTGCTTATGAAGAATATGAGAAATATAAAGAACAACATTTTATGTTGGATTTTGATGATTTATTGTTGAAAACATTAGAAATTTTTGAAAATTATCCTGAAATTTTGGAAAGATGGCAAAGACAATTTCAATATATTCATGTTGATGAGTTTCAAGATGTTGGAGAAATTGATTATCAATTGATTAAATATTTATCTGGTCAATCTACATTATGTGTTGTTGGAGATCCAGATCAAACGATTTATTCTTTTAGAGGATCTGATATTCATTATATTATGAATTTTGATAAAGATTTTCCAAATGCAAGAACTGTTATTTTAGATCAAAACTATCGTTCTACAAAAACAATATTAGATATTTCTAATAATTTGATTAGAAAAAATAAAAATAGATTAGAAAAAGACTTATTTACAGAATTAGAAGAAGGTACAAAAGTTATTCATTATTCAGGTATTGATGAAGATGCTGAAGCCAACTTTGTATGTGATACTATTGAAGAAATCATCAATACTGTTGATGGTGTTAATTATCATGATTTTGCAATATTATATAGAGCTAATTATTTATCTCGCACTTTCGAACAAAAACTCATTCAAAGACAAATAGATTATAAGATTTTTGGTGGATTAAAGTTTTTTAACCGTAAAGAAGTTAAAGATGCATTAAGCTATATTCGTTTAATGGTGAATCAAGATGATTTATCTTTTGAAAGAATTGTGAATGTACCAGCCCGTGGTATTGGAAATAAAACATTAGAAAAGATTCAAAATAAATCAATTCAATATGGAATGACACATTATGAAGCTGTTTCTTTATTAAGTGAAGAAATAGGATTATCTTCAAAAGTTAAAAAACAATTATCTGAATTTGTACGAGCTATTGAAAAAGCCAAAAGTTCTTCCTTACCATTACATGAAGTTTTTGAAAAGCTTTTGGTAGATGTTGGATATTTTGAAATGTTACGAAATGATCAAGATGATAATAGAATTCAAAACTTAATGGAGTTGAAAAGTTCAATTATGAATTATATGAATACACATCCTGATACAGCAACATTTGAAAGTTATCTACAAGATATAGCTTTATATACATCACAAGATGATGTTTTTGATGATGAATATGTTTCATTGATGAGTATACATATGGCTAAAGGACTAGAATTTAATTATGTATTTGTTGTAGGATTGTCAGAAGATGTGTTCCCAAGCTTTAGGAGCGTTTCTGAAAGTGGGGATGAAGGATTAGAAGAAGAACGTAGACTTGCCTATGTTGCGTTTACTCGTGCTAAGAAATGTCTTTATTTAACGGATAGTCAAGGATTTAATTTTATAACAAATTCTCCCAAAATGTCTTCTCGATTTATCGATGAAATTGGTAGAGATAGAGTTGAACATAAAGGAAATCCATCACGTTTTAAAACAAGAGATTTTGTGCAAATATTTGAAACAATTGAAGAAATGATTGGTGATAATGAAGTTGAAGAATGGAAGACTGGTGACTTTGTAGAACATGATGTTTTTGGTAAAGGTGTTATCGTTAAAGTCAATCCAACAACTTTAGATATTGCTTTCTCTATGCCTCATGGTATTAAAACATTAATTGCTCATCATAAAGCATTAAAGAAATTATCAAATTAGAAACTGTAACATATAAGTTGCAGTTTTTTCTTTATGTGAAATTCTCTTTTCTTTATTTTTAGGTTTTATTCATTTGTCTATTTTGGTATAATATTTTAATGAAATGGAGTGTTTATAATGACATTAGAAAGATTAAATGAAATCAAAAAATTATTGAATGAATATAATTATCAATATTATGTTTTAGATAATCCAACAGTTACTGATCAGGAATATGATAGATTAATGCAAGAATTACAAGATATAGAAATGAAACATCCTGAATGGCTAACAAGTGATTCTCCGAGTCAAAGAGTTGGAGGACAGGTTTTAGATAGTTTTACAAAGATTACTCATGAAAGAATGATGTTATCTTTAGGAAATGTTTTTAATGAAGAAGAATTATATACTTTTGATGATAGAATCAAAGAAATATATCCAAATGTAGAATATGTATGTGAATTAAAAATAGATGGACTAGCTGTTTCATTAGTTTATGCAGATGGTCATTTAGAATATGGTGCAACACGTGGGGATGGAACAATTGGAGAAGATATTACACATAATGTCAAGACAATCAAATCTATTCCTTTATCAATTGATTATGATGGAGATTTTGAGGTACGTGGAGAAATCTATATGCCTAAACAATCTTTTGAAGATTTAAATAAACAAAGAGAAAAAGATGGTGAGCCTTTGTTTGCCAACCCAAGAAATGCTGCTGCTGGGAGTGTTCGTCAATTAGATTCATCTATTGCTGCAAAACGTAAACTAGATGCCTTTTTATATATGGTACCAACAGCAAGTGAAATGGAATGCCAAACGCATAAAGAATCTTTAGATTATATTAAACGCTTGGGATTTAAAACAAATCCAATGACAAGAGTATGTTCATCTATTCAAGAAGTTTGGTCTTTTATTCAGGAAATGACTGAAAAAAGAAATACATTTCCTTATGAAATCGATGGAATTGTTATTAAAGTGAATCATATTCAACAACAAGAAAGATTAGGATATACTGCAAAAGTGCCAAAATGGGCAATTGCTTATAAATTTCCTGCTGAAGAAGTTATAACAAAGTTAAAAGATATTATTTTTACAATAGGACGTACTGGACAAATTACACCTAACGCTGTTTTAGAACCAGTAAGAGTTGCTGGAAGTACAGTTCAAAGAGCAACATTACATAATGAAGATAATGTTAAAAGTAAAGATATTCGTGTAGGAGATTATGTTGTTGTTAGAAAAGCAGGAGACGTTATTCCAGAAGTTGTACGCTCTTTAAAAGAAAGAAGAGATGGAAGTGAAAAAGAATTTGAAATGATTGATGAATGTCCTTATTGTCATTCAAAACTTGTAAGAAAAGAAAATGAAGCTGCTTATTATTGTTTAAATAATCAATGTGATTCTAAAAAAATTGAACGTATTATTCATTTTGCTTCAAGAGATGCAATGAATATTGAAGGTTTAGGTGATAAAATCCTAGAACAATTTTATAATTTGGGATTTGTAAAAAGCATAGAAGATATTTATGATTTATATAAACATGAACAAGAAATTATTGAAATAGAAGGTTTTGGTAGAAAATCAATGGATAATCTTATAGAAGCGATTGAAAAAAGTAAAGAAAATTCTATGGAGAAAGTATTGTTTGGTCTAGGAATTAAAGGAATTGGAGCGAAAATGGCAGATAATCTTTCAAAAGTGTTTAAGAATATGGATGCTTTATTAGAGGCAACAAATGAACAATTAATTTCTATTAAAGATGTTGGAGAAACAATTGTTGACTCAATCAATCGTTTTAGAAATGATTCCGATTCAATAGCTTTAATTAAGAATTTAAAAATACTTGGATTAAATATGGATTATTTAAAAGATACATCATTATTGCAGGAAAGTATTTTTAATGGAAAGACAGTTTGTGTGACAGGAACATTAGAATTAATGACAAGAAAAGAAATTAAAGAATATCTTGCGAGATTAGGGGCTAATGTGACAGGGAGTGTTTCTAAAAAAACAGATTATTTGATTTGTGGTAAGGATGCAGGTAGTAAATTAGAAAAAGCAAATCAGTTAGGTATAACTGTGATTAGTGAAGAAGAATTTAAAGAGGAGGTATCATTATGAGAAAATTAGGAATTTTGGTTTTAGTGATGCTTTTATTGGTAGGATGTAGTCAAATAAGTGAAGGTATTGAAGAAGAATCTACTGGTGATGTTGCTTCAATGTCATCATTAGATGATAGTTATTACAAAATTGTCAATCTTGGTGGTAGTGATTTACGTGAAAGATTTTATACTGATTTTTATAAAACCAAAGATTTTGAAACAATTGGTCGAGATTTGCAAGTTTTATCTTCACAATACTTTTCTACTTCTGATTATTATATGAGTGAAGGAATGTATATAGGGCGTGAAGAAAAGAAAGAACTTATGAATTGGGATAGTGAATATAGTATACAACCAAAAAAAGGAACAGTTATTGAAGGGGTAACAAGTCCTATTATGTTTTCAAATCTTCATGAGCAAGATTATTATATTAAAGAAGGGAATAAATATATTTTGAAAGGTATTTCTTTAGCCATTGTCATTGATCCAAGAGATTCAAAGAATAAAGCGTTAGAAACACCAATGAGTGATGCAACCATAAAAAAATATGCAAGAGATTGTATTTCTGGTGTTTATGAATATTTTCAAAAATCTGAGAGTATGAATGAAGTTAAAAATATACCTATACTTATTGCAGTTTATCAGGCAACTGATGAAACAAAAAGTACAATTAATGGATCATATATTTATTCTAGTTATTGTGAAAAACAAGTTGGAGATATTAAATCTTTGAATTATAAAAATGTTATTTTTTCAAGTGATGAGGCTGAAAAATTAGATAAAGTGACTTATTCAGAGTTTAGTGAAATCAAAAATAATTTAAAAAAATCAGCAATTGAAGCTGCAGGGTTGGTAGGAGAAGCAAAATATATCAATGATGAAATTCAATCCATGATTATTGAAGCAAATTTAAATGTGAAAACATATTCTGAATTACAGTATTTAACTTCTTTAATAGCTGATAATATTGATGAAAAGTTTACAGCTGATTTTGATATTAAAGTTTTGGTGAAATCTCAAGATGATTTAGAAGCTATTATTCTTAAAGAAGCAGGACAAAAAACAAAAACACATTTTCTATATTGAGAAATAGAAAGTAGGATATGTATGAACGAGAAAGAAAAGTTATTAAACCGTTTAGCAAGGAAAACAATGTTTGATA
>CAJUJC010000067.1:5342-11511 GCA_910586805.1 uncultured Erysipelotrichales bacterium
TGTAGATATGTTAGGAAAGATTGAAACTAAGGGTGTTATGCCTTTAGCTTTTCCTTATGAGATAGAAACTTCATTTTTAAGAGAGGATGAATCTGGTATTACTTTGAAGCAGGAAGAAGTTTTAAAAAATGCAAAATCTGTTATGGATGGGCAAATGAAGGTTCCAAAGGTGGTGGGATAGTGGTTGCTTATTCTATTGAACAATTACATGAACTGTTTTTAAAAGAAGATTTTGATATACAGAAGTTTTATGATGAATTATATAAAGAAGCTTTGTATCAACAAGAGCGTTTAAATGCTTTTGTGACAATTACTAAAACCAATCCTTATAAAGAGATAAAACAATTATTTGATAGCATTCCATATGTTTTAAAAGATAATTTTAATACAAAAGGTATTTTAACAACTGCGTCAAGTCAAATGTTAAAAGATTATGTTCCTGTTTATGATGCTCATGTTGTAGAAATTTTAAAACAAAATAAATGTCATCTTGTTGGGAAATCATCAATGGATGAATTGGGAATGGGATATAATAATCAAACTGCATTGACTGGCATTGTATGTAACCCTTGGGATTCTTCACGTATTGCAGGTGGCTCATCAGGAGGAAGCAGTGCATTGGTTGGAAGTGGTTTGATTCCGTTTGCTTTAGGAAGTGATACTGGTGATTCTATTCGTAAACCTGCAGGATATTGTGGTGTTGTTGGTATGAAACCAACATGGGGAAGAATCTCTCGTTATGGTTTGATACCTTATGCTTCAAGTTTAGATCATGTTGGTGCACTAACAAGAAATATTAAAGATATGGCACTTGTTATGGAAATGTTATCAGGATATGATGATAAGGATATGACATCTTCAACTCAAAATGTTCCTCATTATAGAAATGAATTGAATGCAAATATGAAGGGTTTAAAAATTGCAGTTTTAAAAAATGTATTTGATGATTTAAAAGATGAAAAGATTCGTTTAAATTTTATGGATATTATTCAAACATTAAAAAGATTAGGTGTTATTGTTGAAGAAGTATCAATACCTAATGAGCTTATGGAGGCAATTATTCCTGTTTATACGATTATTGCAAATTGTGAAGCAACGAGTAACCATGCTTGTTTAGATGGTATAAAATATGGATGTTATAAAGATGGTCAATCCATTGAAGATATTATGATTCAATCTCGTACATATGGTTTTAGTTCACAAATTAGAAGACGTTTTATATTGGGAAGTTTAGCATTGCTAGAAGATAATCAAGAAAAAATGTTTAAAAAAGCACAATGTGTAAGAAGATTGATTGTTGATGAAATAAATAAGATTTTTTTAGATTATGATATTATATTAACGCCTAATAGTGGAAGTATTGCACCATTGATTGATCATCAAAGTCGAAGTTATGACATTATTGAAAATCATTTATGCTTATCTAATTTTACTGGTATGCCTAGCTTAACTCTTCCTTGTGGATTTGTAGAAAATATGCCCATTGCAGTGAATTTAACTGGACGTTTATTTGAAGAACAAACAGTTTTAAATATAGCTTATGCATTAGAGCAAGAATTAGGTTATGCTAATCAATATTGTAGGGAGGGCTAATCTATGCAGTATAAACAAATGATAGGTTTAGAAGTGCACTGTCAGTTGAATACAAATACAAAGATGTTTTCTAATACACCAGTCTCTTATGGAAAAGATGTTAATACACAAGTTGGAGCTATTGATTTGGGCTTAACAGGTACACTTCCATGTGTTAATAAAAAAGCAGTAGAGTATGCTATTAAAGTATGTCATGCTCTCCATATGGACATTGATCCTGTTTTGGTTTTTGATAGAAAAAATTATTATTATTCTGATTTGCCTAAAGGTTTTCAAATCACACAACAAGAACATCCTATTGGTAGAAATGGATATATAGATATTGAAATAGATGAAAATATCAAACGTATAGAAATAGAGAGATTACATTTAGAAGAAGATACAGCTAAACAATTACATCATAATGATTTTTCACTTATTGATTATAATCGTGCTGGTATTCCTTTAATAGAGATTGTAACTAAACCAGTTATCTCTAGTGGAAAAGAAGCAACTCTATTTTTAAATATGTTAAGGCAAATATTGATATATACTCATGTATCAGCTGCAAAAATGGAAGAAGGTACATTGAGATGTGATGTGAATATATCTCTTTCTACATATAATCAATTGGGAACAAAGGTAGAAATTAAAAATTTGAATTCTATTGGAAATGTTCAAAAATCAATTGAATATGAATTTCAAAGACAAATAGAACTATTAGAAAATAATCAAAAGGTTATACAAGAAACAAGACGTTATGATGAAAAATTACATAAAACAATAACAATGCGTTTAAAGGAAGAAAACGTTGACTATCGTTATTATAGGGAACCAAATATTCCATCTATTCGTTTAGATCAACAATGGATTGATAACATACAAAAAAAACTTCCTATAATGCCTATGGAATTAAAAAAAATATTTTTAGAAACATTTCGTTTGACGCATAAACAAGCTGAATATTTAATCAATCATAAAGATATAGCTTCTTTCTTTAAACAAACAATTCAATATTCTTCATACTATGAAAATATTATTCATTGGTTACTTGGGGATGTCGTTGCATATTTAAATAAGAATCATATGACTATTGAACAAACAACGTTAAAACCACAATATTTTGGTGAATTGATTTCTTTACTTAAAGATGAAATAATTTCTACAAAACAGGGTAAAATTGTATTACAAAAAATGTTAGTAGAACCAATAAGTCCAACACAAGTTATTCAAGAATTCAATTTCAAACAAATCACTGATGAGGATATTATTATTGAAATGGCAAATACATTATTAGATGAACATAAGGAACTTGTTGATTTATATAGAAAAGGAAAAAATAATGTATTAGGATTTTTTGTAGGTCAAATTATGAAAAAGACAAAAGGACAAGCGAATCCAAGAAAAACAAACGATGTTTTATTGCGTTTACTTAAAGAAAAAGTATAATAAACTATACATTATCTTGTTTTTTTGTTATAATTCAAGAAGGTTGGTGATAAAATGGCAAAAAGATTTCAATTTGATGATGAAGAAATTATAGATGAAGAACAATCTTCATATGTTAATGAATTAGAAAAAAAGATTGATATTCCAACATATGATATTCCAAAAGAAAACAAAGAGGATGAAGAGGATTTAAACGTGGCTAAAAAGAAGAAAAAATTTGTTTGGAAATGGTGGCACTTTGTATTAATAGGATTAGGTGCTTTAGCTATTGCTTTTGTTGTATATGTTTTTGTCGCTTCAAGTAATGATGGACCAGTTTATGGAGGAAGATGTGAAGGTTTAGTCACAAGTATTTCAGAAAGTCAAATCAATAAAACAATCGATGACATAAAAAAAGAGTATAAAGATGTCGTTGAAATGAAAATGGAAGTTGAATGTAAACAATTAAAAGTTGATATAACTTTTAAAGATGGAATGAAAACAAAAGATGCTCAAAAAATTGCTGAAAAATCAGTTCAAATGTTAGATGCTTCTATTGGAATGACAAAAGATAAAGGAAAGACTTATAGTCATTTGTTTGGATATGAAAATAATACACCTCAATTTGAAGTAAACCTTATTTTGATATCTAATAATTCTAAAGATTTTCCAATTTTTGGAACAAAACATCCATTGAATGATTCATTTGGATATACTTTGGCTTCAGTAAAAGATGAAGAAAGTAGAAATAATGCATTAGATACATTAAAAGATGAATAAAACGGGCAGTGCTCGTTTTTTTGTAGGAGAACATAATGAAAAAGAATGATTATTTTAAAGGACAATGTATAGATTATACCCACGATGGACAAGGTGTTGTTAAAATTGATGGAATGAGTGTGTTTGTTAAAAATATGCTTGTTGATGAAGTGGGAAAAATTAAGATTATTAAAGTTTTAAAAAATTATGCTATTGGAAGATTGATAGAATTAGAAACGTCTAGTCATTATAGAGTTGAACCTAAATGTCCTATCTTTAAACAGTGTGGAGGTTGTCATTTACAGCATTTATCACAGTTAGGACAACAAAGTTTTAAAACAAAGAGAGTTAAAGATACTATGCAAAGAATTGGACATTGTGATGTTGAAGTATTGCCTTGCTTAATGATGGAAAAGCCTTGGTATTATAGAAACAAGGTTCAAGTACCTGTGGGTATGCATTGTAATCATTTGATAACTGGTTTTTATAAACAACATTCAAATGAGATTGTTCCAATGGATATATGTTATATTCAAAATCAATATTCTAATCAAATCATAACAAAAACAAAACAATTACTAGAAAAATATCAAGAAATACCTTATGATAAAGTGAAGCATCAAGGAAATATTAAACATATTCTTGTAAAACATGGTGAAAAAACAAATGAATATATGTTAGTTTTGATTACTTATCAAAGAAAAATTAAACATATTCATCAAATTATTCAAGAATTAACACAAGAATTTAAACATTTAAAAACAATAGTTCATAATATTAATTCTAGGCATGATAATGTGATTTTAGGTGATGAGGTCAATGTTTTATTTGGACCTGGATATATTGAAGATGTTTTATTAGGAAATACTTATCGTATTTCTACTCAATCTTTTTATCAAGTGAATCCAATTCAAGTAGAAATGTTATATCAAAAAGCAATTGAGTATGCTCAGTTAAAAGAAACTGATATAGTTATAGATGCATATTGTGGGATTGGAACAATTTCATTGTCAATGGCAAAGTATGTTAAATATGTATATGGTGTAGAAATTGTTGAACAGGCTATTATAGATGCAAAAGAAAATGCACTTAGAAACCATATTTCAAATGTTGAATTTACATGTCAGGATGCAGGTGAATTTATGGTTGAAAAAGCAAAACAAAAACAACATATTGATGTTGTTATGGTAGATCCACCTAGAAAAGGATGTTCACAAATCTTTTTAGATCAATTGCTAACACTCTCACCACAACGTGTTGTTTATATTTCATGTGATGTTGCTACTCAGGCAAGAGATATTGCTTATTTACAAGAACATGGATATATTGTTGATATATGTCAGCCTGTTGATATGTTCCCTCATAGTCACCACATAGAGAACATAGTTCGACTTTCATATCAAAAAAACATTGATTAAAACAATATAATTTCAATTATTTTTCATTAAAAAATAGTGATTTAAAAATCATGGTTTTACGACTGCCGTTATAAAAATGGCAGTATTTTTTTATTGAATTCGACTGTCATTGATATTTTTTATATAAAAAGTGTGCATGAAAATGAGAAAATAGGAATTACTTTTTAATAGTAGGTTTGAGGAAACATATCTGATTGTTGTTGAAGAATATATTATTATATAACTTTTTATTGTATTATGTTTTAAGATAGAAATATGTTATGATATTGCAAAATATAAATATGAATTTATCTAACTCTACTAACTGTGGGTGGTGTTTTTAAAATAAATATAATAAAATTGTTCTAGTTAGGGAGAGAATTTATGAATCAAGAAAAAATTGGAAAGTTTATTGCCGAATGTAGAAAAAAAGAAAATTTAACGCAACAAGAATTAGATGAAAAATTAGATTTAACTTATAAAGCAGTTTCAAAGTGGGAATGTGGTAAAGGATTACCAGATGTATCTTTATATGAGCCATTGTGTAAAATCTTAAAAATATCTTTAAATGAGTTTTTTGCAGGCCAACATTTAAAACAAGAAGAAATATTAGAAAATTCTGAAAAAAATATTTTAGATATTACAGTAGAAAAAAATCGTATAAAAAGTAAATCAAATAAATTAATAGTTTCATTATTAGTAGTCATTGTACTTCTAGTAGCATTTTCTATTGGATTTTATAAATATATGTGCAATTATATGAATACAGCTAAAACTTTTGAATTAAATTGGGGTATTACCTTACCAAATGATTTTAAAGAAGAATACTATATTGATACAGGTGCAAGTTTTCATGGAGATGGTCAAAGGTATTCAATATTCACAGGAAATAATTTTTTAACTTCATTAAAAGAAGAAAACAATGAGAAATTAGAAAGTGAGATTTCTAATTTATATATAGTCTTAAATGTACCAAAAGAAAATCAAATAGACTTTTCACATCAATATAGTTG
>CAJUJC010000067.1:11521-12203 GCA_910586805.1 uncultured Erysipelotrichales bacterium
CAAAGATATATCAAGAAAATGATAAAAGCAGTTATATATATTGTATTTTGGATAAAGAAATCAATAAGTTTTATTTTTACGAGAATATATTATAGACAATAAGAAATAAGTGTAATTATCGAAATAACAATTATCATATAAGCACAGTTTAAGCATAATAAAGAAATGTTTTGAAACAATTGTAATTATTAACGAAGAGAAAGAATGAAGAATAAAGGAATTTGGTTTATAAATGAATTAGTGTTATATCTAATATAAAGATAATAAGAAAAATGTAGCATAGTAAGTTATCAATGAAGAAAATACCAATTTCAACGATATATGATGATGTAGAAGAAAAATGGATTGTTGCACTAAAGAAATGACATTTTACAAAAGAACAAATAAAGGAAAAAGTTCTATTCACTAAACAATATTTTGATCTCGAAATAATTATGTAAATTTTAGATTTATAAGACAAATCATATTTATGGTTTGTTGTTTTTTTGATATAATTAAAAAGAAAATAGTAATTTGGCGAGGTGATTAGGATGATAGATATTACTGATTGGATGAAAAACTTCTTGCAAAAATTAAATGAAACTTTTGGAAATCGTGTGCGTTTTGTTGGCTTGCAAGGAAGTTATGGTCGTGGTGAAGCAACAGAAACAAGTGATATAGATATTGTTGTGGATAGTGGTTT
>CAJUJC010000068.1 GCA_910586805.1 uncultured Erysipelotrichales bacterium
GGATGTATATACATGATTTGAACACCGAATCTTGATACCAAAGATAATTTCTCTTGTTTTGCATCATTGTTGTTAATTTCTTGATCATGGTTTCTATCATTCCAAGTTTCTTTAATTAAATGTCTACGATTACTTGTTGCATAAATGAGAATATTATCAGGTTTTTTCTCTAACCCACCCTCAATTACTGCTTTCAAGTATTTATATTCCACTTCAAAATCTTCAAAAGATAAATCATCCATAAAAATAATAAATTTATAATTTCTATTTTGAAGTTCATTAATGATTTGAGGTAAATCAATAAACTGATGTTTATAAACCTCTATCATACGTAAACCATCTTTATAATACTCATTCAATAAAGCTTTAATACTACTTGATTTACCTGTTCCACTATCGCCATATAATAAAACATTATTTGCCTTTTTACCTAATAAGAATGCTTCAGTATTTGCTTTTAAACGTTCTTTTTGGCTATGATAACCAATCAGTTGTTCAAATGTATTATTCCCAATATGTTCAATAGGTATAATTTTTTTATTTTGAAAACGAAATGCTTTATTTAAACCATAATGACCAACACCATATTGATAGTAATGATTATATAATATTTCATAAAATTGTTCTACTGATGTGCTTTGTGAAAGATTTTGTTGTAGATTGGATAAAATTTCAAAAATTTCTTTGTTGATAATAGATTTTGTATGAGGAAAATGACAAAAAACATCATTATATAAGTCATTTAAGGATAAATCATAATGAAAATAATAATAGATATTTTGTAAATCATGTATCACAACTTTCTTTAATGATGGATGAATTTCTTTTTTTCTTTCTAATGCCATAGTCCATACATTTTCATGATGAACAAGCAAATAAGTCAATAACCCTTTAAATAAATGATCATGTAAATCATATTTTTCAGCCAATGAAAGCATTAATGAAACAAATTCATTCTCATTAATAGACTGATCAAAATAAGATAAACATTTTAATATATCAGAATCATTACTCAAATTTTTATATATAATTAAATCATTTAATTTCATAAACTCACTCCTTGTAAAAAAAGACGAAAAATCGTCTTTTTAATTTTTAAAACTATGAATAGGTGCAGGTATACGTCCACCTCTATCTATAAATTCATCACATGAGAAAGTATTAACAGGCATAATTGGAGCATATCCAAGCAATCCACCAAATTCAACTGTTTCTCCTACATCTTTACCAATAACTGGAATAATACGTACAGCAGTTGTTTTTTGATTAATCATACCAATAGCCATTTCATCTGCAATAATTCCTGATAAAGTTTTTGCAGAAGTTGAACCAGGTATAGCAATCATATCTAAACCTACAGAACATACACAAGTCATTGCTTCAAGTTTTTCTAATGTTAATGCTCCCATTTCTACTGCATCAATCATTCCCTGATCTTCACTTACTGGAATAAATGCACCAGATAAACCACCAACATATGAAGAAGCCATAACTCCACCTTTTTTAACCTGATCATTTAATATAGCAAGTGCAGCTGTTGTTCCAGGAGCCCCTACTCTTTCAAGTCCCATTTCTTGTAAACAGTCAGCTATACTATCACCAATAGCAGGAGTAGGTGCTAATGATAAATCAATGATACCAAAAGGAATATCTAAAGCTTTTGAAGCCTCTAAAGCAACCAATTGCCCTACACGTGTAATCTTAAATGCAGTTTTTTTAATAATTTCACAAAGTTCTCCAAAATCTTTTCCTTTTGCATTCTTAATTGCATTTCTGACAACACCTGGTCCACTAACTCCAACATTAATAATTGCATCAGCCTCGCTAACACCATGGAAAGCTCCTGCCATAAATGGGTTATCATCAGGTGCATTGCAAAAGACAACAAATTTTGCACATCCAATAGAATCATTTTCTTTGGTTTGTTCAGCAGTTTCTTTAATCATTTCCCCAATTAATTTAACAGCATCCATATTAAGACCTGTTTTTGTTGAACCAACATTAACAGAACTACATACAAATTCAGTTTCTTTTAAAGCTTGTGGAATAGATTCAATAAGTAATTTATCAGCTTTTGTCATTCCTTTTGAAACAATAGCAGAATACCCACCAATAAAGTTGACTCCAATTTCTTTGGCACATCGATCTAAAGTTTTTGCGATTTTGACAAAATCTTCACTTTTATGACATGCTGAAGAGCCAACGATTGCTATAGGTGTAACTGATACACGTTTATTAACAATAGGTATACCATATTTCTTTTCAATATCATTTCCTGTACTTACTAAATTTTTAGCAGTTGATAAAATTTTAGTATGTATATTATCACAAAGAACATCTATATTTGAATCAATACAATCTAATAAACTAATTCCAATTGTAATTGTTCTTACATCAAGATTTTCTTGCTCAATCATTTTATTTGTCTCAGCGACTTCAAATACATTAATCATGATAATCCTCCTTATAATCTATGCATCTTATTAAAGATATCTTCATGTTGTAATTTGATATTTACACCTATTTCTTGACCCAATTGTTCTAATGTTTCAGCAATATTTGCGAAATCATTCTCACATTCAGTCACATCAACAATCATCATCATGTTAAAATACCCTTGTAAAATTGTTTGAGAAATATCAAGGATATTAATCTTGGCATCAGCTAAATAAGTACATACTTTTGCTATAATTCCAACTTGATCTTTCCCTACAACTGTAATAATTGCTTTATTCATCATAAATCCTCCTTAATTGAATGAAAACATTATAACATAAGCATTATAAATAAGGAAGTTATACAAGAAAAAAGTACCAATAAAATTGGTACTTCCTTAAAGTTTAAATTATCCTAACATTTTCATAGCAGTAGCGAAAACAGCTTTACCATTCATAGTTCCATAATCTCTCATATCGATAACATCAACAGGAATTGGTCCAGCTTTTCTTTCTTGAGCCATTTTTTCGATAGCTGATTTTTGGAATCTTACTTGTGGCCCAAGTAAAATACAATCTACTTCTTCTAATACTCTAGGTGCATCAGAGAATGGTAATGCAAAAATTTTGCATTCTACTCCTTCTTCTTTAGCTGCTTGTTCCATTTTAGTTACTAATAAACTTGTAGACATACCAGCAGAACATACTAATAAAATAGTTTTCATATACATTACTCCTTTTCTTTTTCTATTATTTAACTACTATTATTTTATCAATTTTTATACAAATTGTAAACAGTTTACTTCAACTTTTTTTCTATATGAGAAAAAAACAAATGATTGGAAGTATAAAGTTTTAGTGATAAAATATAAGATGAAAAGAGAGTGATTAAAATGAAAATATTAGTTGTAAGTGATAGTCATATGTTTAATGATAACCTTCAAAGAATTATTAAACAATATAAAAATAATGTAGACTTGATGATTCATTGTGGTGATTCTTCTTTACCATGTGATGATGAAATGATAAAACAATTTGATATTGTTGTTCAAGGGAATCATGATGATGCTCCCTTCCCTATTTATAAAAAATATCAAAATATATGTATAACACATGGGCATAAATACCATGTATATTATGGATATAATGATTTAATTCAGTTGTGTCATCAAAATGATTGTCAAATATGTCTACATGGACATACTCATGTTCCTACTATTCAAAAAATTGAAAATATATTCTTTATCAATCCAGGAAGTTTAATGATGAATAGAGGTAACTATGGCTATGGAACTTATGCACTTATCAATATAGAAAAAAATAAAGTAGATGTTCAATTTTTACATCATGCAACTGATGAAGTATGTCCTTACTCAATAATTGAAGAAGGATTAGTTTTGTTAGAAGAATTTAAAAAAATTCTTCCCTAAATTAAAAAAATTCTTCTATAAAAAACAGAAGCAGGAATAAAAACAATACTTCCTCTTCTGGATTTTTTATTAACAATATTATTTTTAATTGTTTTATTTTTTTTCTTCTAAACGTTTACGTTTATATTCAATAATAAACATAACTTCCTTTAAATCATCATCAGGAAGTTCAGTAAGAAGACGAGCAATATTTGCAATATTATAATAATCATATTTTTTTCCACTCATAATTTCTTCAACACTTCTTCCATATAAATGAGATAAAACTTTAAGTTCACCAACAGTAACATCACGCTTACCATTTTCAATATCTGAAATAGCTGAGTGAGGAACGTTTAGGTGTGCTGCAACATCTTTTTGAGTTAGATGTTTAAAATTTCTATATAATTTCAATCTTTTTGCTAAATCTAAATCAATAGCCATCATGCCACCTCCATATTTCCATTATATCACTATTAAAACAATATATCAATTTAGAATTTTAAAAAAATAAATTTGTGAAAGACATAAATAGAAATAATTATACAAAAAAAACATAAGTTTTACAAATTAACTTATGTTCTTTATTAAATAATGATTTAAAATATTTTCTATTTCATGAGTTTCTTCATTTGTAAAATGAAATAGTAATCCTTTTACAGGTATATTTTTAACTTTTTTTATAAATATTGGTTTATCATTTAACAAATGCATACGACATTGTTCATCCATCATTAAATCATATTTTACATTCATTCTATCTAACAAAGCATATTTTCCATTATGACATAATTGACAGTTTTTATTTTGGAATCCAAAGTAATATTGTGATATAGGACAATATTCACTAATCATATTTTCTGTTTTGCCATATATTTGGTAAATACATTGATTTTGGTTTATTTTCATATGTTGTAATTGATGAACTTGTATTTCTAATGATAGGGTATGTTGTTCATTCATAAAAGAAGAACTATATGAATTATAAATATTTATTCCTGTACCTAAAATTTTTGTTTTATCACAAAAAGCATGATAACTCCCAAAATCATTTACAACAATTTTTTTAACTTTTTGACAAACATGAGAATTCTTAATTTCTTTTATATCGTCGTCTTTACAAATACGTGGAATAAAAAGTATCATTTCTTTTTGATGATTTTTACAAAGTTGGTATGCTTTTAATGCATCTTTTTGGTATGGATAATAAATATAAGGAATATCATATTCAAATAAAACTTCTAATTGTTGTAAATTTGAAACAAAAACATGATATTCATGTGATGCTGCATTTACACATTGGATATGAGGAAAATATGTGTTTTTTTCTTTATGAACTTTCTTACTCATTAATTTTTGAGTAAGTTCATCAATTGCTTGTCTACGCATTTCATTGATTTCTTTGATAGGCATTGTTGAAAACGGTTCAATATCTACAATTATGGATTTTGCATAAAAAACAGTATTTCCCAATTTTGATAATTGTTTTTCGATACGTTCTTGATCCAAAGAAACTTTTATAGCTTTTTCAATTAAAACATGACTTTTTTTAATAATACATTCATCTTTATATTGAATTTTTAATGTTGCAAAATCCCCTATTCTTCCTTTGAAAGATATATAAATGGGTTGCTTAATATTTTCATAACTATATGTTTTCTGAATGTTGTTGATAACATCTATATTTATAACCTTCCTTACATTTCCTTGATAAACAGGATAATCAAACTCTATTTCTACTTGATTATTTGCTATTGCATTTGAAACAAGTTTTTGATTATGAAATATTTTATTAATAGGTCTTCCCTTATCAATATTTTCAAAAACAATACTATCTCCCTGTTTTAATGTATCACTTAATTCAATAACAACTCTTTTTTCTTTCTTTTTATAACCAATAACTTTTCCAATAATCATTCCTTTATTCCCTGAATAATCACCTTGAACAATATATTGATCATGAAAAATATAACCATCTGTATAATCTCTATTAAACATGGATTTCATTTGATATATATCATCTTCAAAGTTTGATTTTTGTTTATGAAGATATTCATCTATAGCTTTTCTATAAGCTTTTACAACACTTCCAACATATTCAGGTCTTTTCATACGTCCTTCTATTTTAAAGGAATGAACACCTGCTTCAATAAGATTTCCAATATGTTCAATTGTCATCATATCTTTTGGTGATAATAAATATGGGGATTTTTCTTTTAAAATTTCATTATTTTTCATGAATTTATATTTTAATCGACAAGGTTGTGCACATTGTCCTCTGTTTCCACTTCTATTTCCAATGACACTACTCATTAAACATTGTCCAGAATAACATACACACATAGCCCCATGTACAAAGACTTCTATATCCAAAGAAGTAGAAGAACATATATCTTGGATTTCTTCAATTGTATTTTCTCTTGCCAATACAACACGACTTGCTCCTTGTTCTTCAAAATATGCAACTGCATCTTTATTCATCAATGACGCTTGTGTACTCATATGAATTTCAAAATCAGGATATCTTTTTCTAACAATATGAAATAAACCTATATCCTGTATAATAAGTGCATCAACTTGTATATCAAATAAATAATCTAAATATTCAATTAAATCTTCAAACTCTTCATCTTTATACAATGTATTAACAGTAATAAAGATTCTCACATTTCTAAGATGAGCATATTGAACAGCCCATAATAATTCTTCCTTATCAAAATTTTTTGCAAAGGCTCTTGCATTAAACATAGAACCTCCCAAATAAATTGCATTTGCTCCATTTTGAATAGCAGCAATAAGCGCTTCTTTATCTCCTGCTGGTGCAAGTAATTCAATATTTTTCACATCTTCACCTCCCTAAAAAATAAGAGATGCAAGCATCCCTTTATAATAATTCAATAACATCATGACACAACTTTGCTGAAACTTGACTTGAGTTTTTTAAATATATATCAAATTGAATTGCTGACTCTTCATGACCATAAACATCACTTAAAGAACGTATAATAATAAATTTAATATTAAATGCATAACAAACTTGTGCAATCGAAGCTGCTTCCATTTCAACACATATTGCTTCATGAAAGTTTTTATGAATAAAATTAACTTGATCTTCTCTAGCAACAAATTGATCACCAGAAGTAATCAATCCAATATGAGATACTCTATTTTCATTTTTCAAAGCTTTTTGAACAATTGCTAGTAAATGTTCGTCAGCTTGAAAAGAAGTGGGCATACCTGGAACCTGTCCTAATTCTTTTCCAAAAGCAGTTACATCAACATCATAATGAACAACATTTGTAGATACAACAATATCCCCAACATTTTGTTTGGGATTTAATCCTCCAGCAGACCCTATATTTAAAACATAATCAATAGGAAATAAAGTTAAAAGTAAAGTTGTTGCTACTGCTGCATTAACTTTTCCAATTCCTCCATGCATTAAAATAACATCTTTGTTTTCTATGGTTCCTTTAAAAAAAGTATATGTTCCTTTTTTTATTTCTTCTTCAATCATCATATAAGATTGTATAGCTTTAATTTCTTCATTTTCAGCACCAATAATTCCTATCATACCTTCTCCTTTTGACATACAAATATAATTCTTTCACATTTCTCTTGATATTCATGAAAATCACTAAATATTTCAATAGAATGAAAACCAATTTCTTCTAACCATGATATATACTTTTTAATATCATATGTTTTTTGATAGTGGACTTCATCAACAATCTCATTTTCTATCTTA
Source organism: uncultured Erysipelotrichales bacterium (assembly GCA_910586805.1). Classification (GTDB taxonomy): domain Bacteria; phylum Bacillota_I; class Bacilli_A; order Erysipelotrichales; family Coprobacillaceae; genus MGBC140090. Next base: position 7,593 of record CAJUJC010000068.1, read on the forward strand.
TCATGGATATAAACATGATGCTTAATGTACCCTTCATCTATTAATGATACATCCCATTGAAATGCAAATTCCTCATCTTCATCTTTTTCATGATAATCACTTAAAATAACATTCATCTTATATAAACTATCAATATCAAATATAAATGTTCCACTATTTTTTAATGATCGATAAACATTAGCAAATGTTTGCATTACAGCCTTTTCATCCAACAAATAATTAATAGAATCGCATAAACATAAAATCAAATCAACAGGATATGAAGTCACAAAATCACTCATATCTACTTTTTGTAGTTTTAAATCAACATTATGATACATTGCTTTTTGTCTAGCAACTTCTAACATATCTGTAGATAAATCAGTGGCAAAAACTGTTTTATTATCTTTTGATAATCGAATAGCTATTTCACCAGTTCCACACCCAAGTTCTAAAACTTCTGTAAATTGGCAATGTTTATTAATAAAATCAAAATAATCATCATAAAATTGAGGCTCCATTAGACTATCATAATAATAGGCAAAAGCTTCATAACTCATTTTGCTAACATTCCTTCAACGTTGATACGAGGCATATCTCCCCAAAGTTTTTCTAAATTATAACTTTCACGTTCATCAGATGCAAAAATATGACATACAATATCACCTAAATCTATTAAAATCCATTTTGAATTTCTTAATCCTTCAACACTTTTTACATCATAACCATTTTTTTCACATTCTTCTTTAACTGCATCTTTAATTGCATGCATTAATCTTTCGTTACTTGCTGTACATAATACAAATGTATCAAAAATAGGACTTGCATCTCTCATATCGATTGCAACAATATGATCTCCTAACTTATCATCCATTGCTTTCACTACACATTCTAATTTAGTCATTATTTTTCTCCTTTAACTACATATTTATTGTAAATTTCATAAAAACATTCATCTATATTTCTATTGTTATTTTTCGAAAATTCATAAAATTCAATCAAAGAATTTCTAAATCCTACATGAATATCCTTTTTACAAATATCAATTTGTTTTGAAGAGTCATACCCTCTTAACGGATCTAACTTATCTGCAACATAAACAACTTTTCCAATATCAGACATAGATGTACTACCAGTTGTATGATCCTCAATTGCTTTTAAAATCATTTCATCTTTAACTAAAAATGTATATTCGCTTACATATCTTGATAACCATTGATGCCATATTGCAACAGGTTTATCAAGATATTCAGGATAACGTTTTTTCATTAATTCTAGTGCTTCTTCATAAGGCATTTCTTTTGCAATATCATGTAACATTCCTGCAATATAAGCTTGTTGTTCATTGAAACCATTAGCCTTTGCTATCATTTTCGCAAGGTTCGCAACACTGCATGTATGTTTCCATCGTTTTTCTTTCATATATAAAGATATCATGGTGTCTAAATATAATCCTTTATTTGATATATATTCTAAAACACATTTATCAAGCATTTCAATATGTCCATTTCTTACTTCGCTACTTGAGGCATAAATAGGTTTATTGTTTAGAACAATAAAATGATATTTTTCTATATTCACACCCTTATCTTCATATCCTCCCCTTTGAAAAGCAACAAGTTGTACAAGTTCACTGATTTCTTCAGCATTTTTCCATTGATGAAATAAAGTTGCCTGATCCATTCCCATAATATAATAGTACTTTACATCAGGATGTTTTGCTTTCAATATTTTTATTGTATCAATTGTATAATTTTTATCATCACTATGACTTTCTAATTCAATTGTATTGATAGTTATATTCTTTATTTCTTGAATAGCTAATTCCATCATTTTCAAGCGATTTCTTTCACTTGTATTCACATTATCTTTCCAAGGATTATTCTTAGTAGGAATGAGCTGAATTTCATCTAATTCAAGTTCTTTTAAAGCTATGTTAGCAATCTCAATGTGTCCTTTGTGTATAGGATCAAAACTACCACCTAATATTCCTATTTTTTTCATGAAAGTCTATAAATGTCCTTATCACTTGCTTTGTATAAAACAATAGTATGTCCTATAATTTGAACAACATCAGACTTGCTTTGAACACTTAATTCTAATGCCACTGTATGAACATCATCAGGACATGTATCTAAAAGTTTAACCTTAATGAGCTCATGTGCTTCTAAAGCATCTATAATACCCTGAACTTGATTGTATGATACCCCTTCTTTTCCTATTTGAAAAATAGCATTTAAATGGTGTGCTTCACTTCTTAAATATCTCTTTTGTTTACCTGTTAACATAATCATTTCTCCTTAAATTAATGCTTCTCTAATATAAATTGAGACATGAGGTGGTGCTTTGACTTCAATATCTCCACCTTTTGAACTCATTGTGATAAATCCTAATCCTGAAATAACAATATCCCATTTTCCCTCATCCATATGATAGAAATAAGTTTTCATTTGCTTAATATCATCAATACCTTTAATTTCATATTGTAAAGCTATATGACGATTATATAAATCATCAGCTTTTTCTGTTTTGGTACGATGTATTTTAACATTCTTAGAAAAATATGTAATAAAGTTAGCTTGTGTTCCCTTGACAAAATCCACTCTTGCAAGACCACTTATATATAATGTTTGATCTGAATTTAATTGAAAAACATGAGGACGCAATTCACCTTGTGGAATAATTGTTTTGATATCTTTAGTATGAATCATATGTGTCATTTGATGAGAATTAATAATACCTGGAGTATCATATAATGTCGATGTTTCATCTAAAGGTATTTCAATAAAATTCAATGTTGTTCCAGGAAACTCTGAAACTGTAATCAAATTTTTTTCTTCAACTTGAGCATAATGCTTTAACAGCGCATTAATAAATGTTGATTTTCCAACATTTGTTACACCTACAACATAAACGTCTCTGCCTTTACGATATTCATGAATAGCATCATAAATTTTATCCAAATTCAAATTCTTTTTACCACTTGTAATCATGACATCTACTGGTTTTAGTCCTTCATCTTTTAATTGACGTCTCACCCAATGTTCTAACTTTCTTTCTTTCACAGATTTAGGCAAAAGATCTCGTTTATTCGCTAATACCAAAACATCATTATATGAAATATGTCTCATTAATCCTTGAATCATACTTCCATTAAAATCAAATAAATCAATAATATATACAACTAAGCAATCCTTTTCACCTATTGTTTGCAATATATTTAAAAAATCATCTTTTGTCATAGATGTTTCTTGTAACTTATGATAATTTTTTAATTGAAAACATCTTTTACATAAAATCATATCACTATTCATTGCTGTTTTTGGTACATATCCTATTAACTTCTCATTTTCATTTTGTATAATAGCTCCACAGCCATAACATTTTATTTCTTTATTCATATTTACCTACCTTTACTCAACCTATTTTACATTATTTCTCAAAATAAGAAAAGACTAAACATAACTATTCATCATTTTCATATACTGAAATGAGGTGACATATGTTTACAACATTACTAACAATTTTACAACAATTTCTTTTTGTCTCATTTATTAAAACACAAGCTTTTAAAAAACAACTTTCTTTAGAAGAAGAAAATCAATTAATAGAAAAATATCACAATGGTGATAAAGATGCAAGAAATAAATTAATAGAACATAATTTAAGACTTGTTGCTCATATTTCTAAAAAATATGAAAATAACAAAGATTTACAAGAAGATTTAATCAGTATTGGAACTATTGGTTTAATTAAAGCAGTCGATAGCTATAAACCACAAAAATCCACAAAACTTGGGACTTATGCAGCAAGATGTATTGAAAATGAAATTCTCATGCATCTTCGTACCAACAAAAAAACTGCATTAGATGTTTCATTAAATGAAGTTTTAGGTGTGGATAAAGATGGTGGAGAGATGACTCTTTTAGATATTCTACCTAATGATGAAAAAGAAATTATTGATCAAGTAAAAACAAGTGATCAAATCAAAAAACTTTATGAATATTTTAAAATTCTTAATCCTAGAGAACAAGAAATTCTTATTTATCGTTATGGTTTAAACAATCAAAAAGAAAAAACACAAAAAGAAATTGCAAATGAATTGAATATTTCAAGATCTTATGTATCACGTTTAGAAAAACGTGCTTTAATCAAACTTTTAAAAGCTTATATCAATGATAAATGACAAGAAGCTGAACGCTTTACGTTACAGCCTCTAAAAATCATCATTAAATAAATCTTCAAAAGAAATAGGTTCAAAATGTTTATCTTCATTTTGTTCTTTTTTCTTATCTACAACTTTTTTAATTGTCGTTTCCTTTTCAATTTGTAATGATATATCTTCTTCAATCCTCTGTTCATCTATAACATTATTCTCTAAATCAAAAACATTATCTTCTAAATCAAAATTATTTTTTTCTTCTGTTATTTCAAGAAAATCAGTTTTTATGTCATCTGATTGAATTTCATTGACATCATACATATCAGTTGTTAGTGTTGAATAAGAATATACA
>CAJUJC010000069.1:0-5562 GCA_910586805.1 uncultured Erysipelotrichales bacterium
TTCTTCTGCTGCAACACTTACTGATTTAATATCAATTTTCCAACCAGTCAAACGAACAGCTAATCTCGCATTTTGCCCTCTTTTACCAATTGCTAATGACAATTGATTATCAGGAACAATAACTAATGCAGTATGTTTTTCTTCATCAATATCAACACATACAACTTCAGATGGTGATAATGCATGAGAGATATAAACAACAGGATCTTCGCTCCATTCAACAATATCAATCATTTCACCATTTAATTCATTGACAACATTACGAACACGACTTCCTTTAGGACCAACACAAGCACCAATAGGATCAACATTTTCATTTGTTGTATAAACAGCAATTTTACTTCTATCTCCTGCTTCACGAGATACAGATTTCACTTCAACTATACCATCATAAATTTCAGGAACTTCCATTTCAAATAAACGTTTAACCAATCCAGGTTCAGTTCTTGACACACCTATATGAGTTCCTTTTGTATTTCTTTCAACATCACTCACATAAACTTTTAAATGTTGTCCTTCATAAATTTTTTCACCAGGAATTTGTTGATTAATTGGAAGTAAAGCACCTGTTCTACCAATATTAATAATTGCAAAACGTTCTTCAACTCTATCTACAATACCAGTAATGATATCTTCTTTTTTATCAATATATTCATTGTATAAAGTCTCTTTTTCAGCTTCTCTTATTTTTTGTTTTAGTAATTGTTTTGTTTGAATAGCAGCTAATCTTCCAAATAATTCTGGTTCAACCTCAGTAACAACATCATCCCCAATTTCATATTTAGGATTAATAGCTTGAGCTTCTTCTAAAGACAACTCATAATCTTCATCATTTACATCATCTACAACATGTTTGATTTCATATAAACGAATTTTACCAGTTTTTTCATTAATTTCTACTCTAATAATAGATTCACTACCTGCATAATTCTTTTTATATGATTTTTCCAAAGCTTCCTTTAACGCATCTAAAACAATTTCTTTCTTAATTCCTTTTTCACTTTCAAGCAACTCTAATGCCTGAATAAATTTTTTACTAGCCATTTTTTTCGTTCCTCCTTAAAATTGAACAGCTAATCTAATCAACGCAATATCATCATATTGTATTGTACATTTCTTTTTAATATTTTTAACCAAATACTGAAGTTCTATTTCATTACCCTCAACATTTAAAATTGTTCCATAAACTTCATTCATACCTTGTGTTGGTTTCTTAAATTGAATATATACATATTCACCAATAGATTCTTGAACTTTTTCTAGTGTCTTTAATGGCTTTTCAGCACCAGGTGAAGATACTTCTAAATAATATTCATTTTGAATAATATCTGCTTCATCCATTGCAGCACTTATGTCCTCACTTGCAGCCACACAAGTATCCATATCAAGATATCCTTCATTTTTTTCAATAAAAATTCTTAAATACCATTCATTTTTCTCTTGAACATATTCAATATCGTCAAGATAAACATCATGATTTTCTAAGATAGGTTGAATTAAATTTGTAATCTTTTTTAACATATACGCCTCCACTTACAAATATAAACGAGAGGGTTTCCCCTCTCGCATTAATTCCTTATTGCACTAGTAATATAACACATATTATCTAAAAAAACAATCTTTTCATCATCTTTTTTTGAAATATATATGATTTATTATAAATGTTTTCTATTTTGTTTCGTTATCATATATTATTTTAATGAATCTTTTAAAAATATTGACATCAAAGAAAGTTTTAATTCATTACAAGATTTTTTCATACATTACTCTTTTTAAAAATCAAACAATGATAATTGATTTTCTTCTGACATGTTTTCGAATACACCAATCTTTGTTAAAAAATCAAGTTGTGTATTGTTTAATCTTGTACGTTTAATGACATCTTCTTTAGAAAGAAATAAATTTTTATTTCTCGCTTCTACAACACTATCACCTACGGAATCCCCCAATCCATCTACTGAAGTAAATGGTGGTAAAATACCATATTCATCATTTTGATCAACAATAAAATTTCTTGAATCAGAATATTCTAAAGAAATATTATTAAAATGATATCCTCTATCAAACATTTCTAAAGCTATTTCAAACACAGAAATAAGTGCTTCTTCTTTATTAGAAATTTTAACTCCATTTTGTTTGTCATTTAAAATAGATTTATACTTATTCAACACCGCTTCTCTTCCTTGAATCATAGCTTCTATATCATAAGCATCACAACGTGTAGAAAAATAAACTGCATAATATTCTCTAGGATAATATAATTTCCACCAAGCCACACGAATTGCACTTAATACATAAGCAGCAGCATGTGCCTTAGGGAACATATATTTAATTTTTTTACATGATTCTATATACCATGTCGGTACATCATGTTTACGCATTAATTCTTCATATTTCTTTTCTGGGAATACAACTGGGGATTTTCCTTTACGAACACATTCCATAATATCAAAAGCATCTTTATTTGGAAGACCTTTTTCAATTAAATAAACCATAATATCATCACGACAACCTATAACTTCTTTTAAAGTACATGTTCCTGATGATATTAAGGTTTCAGCATTTCCTAAATAAACATCTGTCCCATGTGATAGACCTGAAATAATAACCAAATCACTGAATGATGTTGGGTGAGTTTGTTCTAACATACCACGTACAAATTTTGTACCAAATTCAGGTAATCCCAAAGCTCCCGTTTTACAATTCATATAACTTAAATCTATCCCTAACTCTTTTGTTGTATTAAATAAACTCATAACACGTTTATCATTTGTTGGAATATCTTTTGGATTAACACCTGTTAAATCTTGTAACATTCTAATAACAGTTGGATCAACATGTCCTAAAATATCAAATTTTAAAACGTTATCATGAATAGCATGGAAGTCAAAATGAGTTGTTTTCCAATCTGCACTTAAATCATCAGCAGGATATTGATAAGGTGTAAAATCATAAACATCCATATTCTCTGGAATAACGATAATTCCTCCTGGATGTTGTCCAGTTGTACGTTTTACTCCTGTACATCCTTTTGCGATTCTTTCTAATTCAGCATTACGAATCGAATTTTCTCTTCCCATTAATTCAGCATATCCACGTGCATAACCATAAGCTGTTTTTTCTGCAACAGTAGAAATTGTACCTGCACGATACACATGACTTTCACCAAAAATTTCTTTTGTATAAGCATGAGCTGTTGGCTGATAGTCTCCTGAAAAGTTTAAGTCAATATCAGGTACTTTATCAGCGTTAAATCCAAGGAAAGTTTCAAATGGAATATTATGTCCATCCCCTTTTAGTGGTTTTCCACATTTTGGGCATACTTTATCAGGAAGATCATACCCATTCGCTATTTCTCCATCTTCTAAAAATTCATTATATTGGCAATGAGGACAGTAATAATGAGGGGGCAAAGGATTAACCTCAGAAATTTCAGCCATTGTCGCAACAAATGATGACCCTACTGATCCACGGCTTCCAACAAGATAACCTGCATCGTTAGATTTTTTAACAAGTTTGTGAGCAATATAATAAATAACTCCAAATCCATGTTTAATAATATTATCTAACTCTTTAGACAAACGTTTTTCAACAATATCAGGCAAAACTTCACCATATTGTTTATGAGCATTGTCAAAACATAATTTTCTTAAATTTTCATCAGCATTATCAATATGTGGGGTAAATAACTTATCATGCACAACATGGAAATCTCCATTAATCATATCTGATATCTTTAAAGTATTTTCAACAACATATTCATATTTTTCTTCTTCAGTTAAATATGGGAAACTATCCAACATCTCCTGAGTTGTTCTTAAATATTCATCTGGTGTCCATGCGTGAGGATTATTTCTATCTGTTAATGGATGTAATGCCCCTCCTAGCCCAATTTTAGGATTACATGTAAATACATCTCTAAATATTTTATCACTTTGATCAACATAATGAACATCACCAGTTGCAACGATTAACTTATCCATTGATTTTGCAGTATCAACAATACGTCTTAAAATACGAATCAAATCTTCTTGAGTATCTACACGGCCTCTTTCTACAAAATACTGACATATATCTAAAGGTAATATTTCTATATAATCATAAAAAGAAATAGCTTTTTTCAATTCCTCTAAACTTCTTGTCATAGCCAAATCAAAGATTTCAGAATTATAACATCCACTTCCAAATAACAATCCTTCTCTATAAAATTCTAAACGATCACGTGGGATTCTTGCAACTTTTTCAAAATATGTTGTATTTGATTCAGCCACAAGTTTAAATAAATTCTTTAAACCATTTTTATCTTTAGCAAGAACACACATATGTTTTGGTCTTACGATTTTATATGCATTAGGACATTCCATTTTGTTCATATCCAATAAACTATATAACTTATTTTGCATCATATCATGAAGCATCATATTAAAAACACCTGCTAAAACATCAGCATCGTAATCAGCTCTATGTGCCGCTTCACCATCATAAGGAATACGATAATATCTTGCAACATTTCCTAATCTAAATCCTTTTAAATCTGGCAACAACTTCCATGCAAGTGTTAATGAATCAACTGCTGGATTTTTTAAAGTTTCATACCCATTTCTTCTTAATATTTCATTTAAAAAGCCAACGTCAAATGTAGCATTATGTGCAACAATAACATCATCACCAAAAAATTCTAATATCTTAGGTAAAAATTCCTGAATAGTTGGTGCATCCTTAACATCATTATTGGAAATATGTGTTAATCTTGTAATCTTTTCTGATATTGTTTTATTAGGTTTAATCAAACTTTGAAGTCTAGCAACTTCCTGTCCATTTTTATAACGTACAGCGCCAAATTCAGTAATATCATCATCTAATACAGATAACCCCGTTGTTTCCAAGTCAAAAGATACAAAAGTTAAATCTTTTAAAGACATATCTTTTTCATTATATACAACCATAAAATCAGGATCAACCATGTACATTTCAACACCATAAATCATCTTAATCTTATTTTTGATACTTGCCATTTGTGCTTCAGGAAAAGACTGAACATTCCCATGATCAGTAACAGCAATAGCTTCATGTCCCCAATAAGCAGCTCTTGAAATATAATCGCTAATACTTCCAATACCATCCATAGCTGACATTTTAGAATGAACATGTAATTCGACACGTTTCTTTGGTGCTTCATCCATTCTTACCTTAGGTGAAGGAATAACTTCAACTTCCCTTGCAGTAATAATTGTATCCTTAGCAAAAGTATTATACTCAACTGTTCCTTTTACACGAACCCATTTTCCACCTTTTTTTACCTTTGCCATTTCTTCGGGACTATTTCCAGCTTTGTTTTCAAATCGTGTGACAACAATACTATTTGTATAATCAGTCACATAAAGCTCTTGAATTGTTTTTCCAGTCTTTGTTTTTTTAGATTCTTCTTTAAAAATATAACCTTGAATCATAACATCTTTAACAGTCTCATCAATTTCATCAATTTTTAAAGCAAAATAATTCTTTTTATAACTATTAAATTGAGGTTTTTTTTCTTTTTTTTCTACTGGCATAACTTGAGGT
>CAJUJC010000069.1:5572-12064 GCA_910586805.1 uncultured Erysipelotrichales bacterium
GTATTATGGATAAATCAATATCTACAATATTATTATCATTTTCTAACTCTTCTTGAATTGATTTATATTGTTCATTGTTTTCATCAATAAAAGCTTTAAAACCTATTTGAATACCAAATTTATTAAAATACTTATCAAAAATCTTATATAAATGTTGAATTTGATTCAATTGAATTTCATTAAAAACTTCAATATGTAAAGTATTATCTTGAAAGACAGAAGAAATATTTTCCTGTTTAATAAATTGAATTTGAGGATATCTATGGTTTAAACCTTCAAAAATAAACAATGCATATTCTAATACATCATTATGAGTGTAAGATGACATCCAATCAAATACAAAATCACAAGGATATGGAAAAATTTTTTTTGCTGAAAAAAGAAGTCTGACTTCTTTTAAAGAAATAATGTGTGGAGCTGAAATATAAAATACATAAGATTGATCTGTATTCACAACAACTTTATCAATCGAAGCACTTTTTAACTCAACAACATCATTTATTAAATGAAGCTGTTCTAATAATATAAGCATTTTATTCATAGAAACCTCCTATAATGAAAAGGGATTATTTCATCCCCTTTCTTCTATCCAAAAATTCTTAAAATATCTTGATAAGTCACAATGACCATTAATAAAATAACTAAACCTAATCCTATTAATTGTAAAGTGATTTTTAACTTTTCAGGCAATTCTCTACCAATGACTTTTTCAACCAAAGCAAAGATCACCTGACAACCATCAAGACCAGGAATAGGCATAAGATTAAAGATTCCAATATTAACAGATAGCATTGCTAAAAAACTTAACAAATAAGTAATTTGTCCTGTTTCAGTAATTTCAGCAGTCATTTGATAAATACCAGCAGGTCCTGACATTTGTCCTATTGTTTGTGAGAACTTTGTTATCAACTGTCCAATAGCACCAAAAATCATTACACTCATTTCACCAAACATTTGAAAAGTATATTGTAAAGATTCTACAAATGTCATAGAACGTGTTGCTTCAACAATACCTAACTTATATCCACCTTGTGCTTCATCTAAAGAAACCTTAACATCAACAATTGTATCAGTTCCATTTCTATCCACTGTTATGTGTAAATGAAGAGATGATTCAGGTGGTGTCGCTTCACCTTTAATTTTGATATCTGAAAAATTACCAACTAATATTTCTTCACCAGTTTCTTCAATGATAATTTTTTTGATGACATCTCCTTCTTGTAATCCATAAATTTCAGCAGGTGAATCTTCAACAATTGAGCCAATTTGTGCTATGTTTGATGGAATTTGTCCTGATGTTAAATTGATTCCAAAAATAATAACAAGTGCTAAAACAAAATTCATAAAAACACCTGCTAAATATATAGCAACTTTTTGATAAGTTTTTATACCCTTTAATGTTCTTTCTAATGGAACATCTTTCATATTTTCATTATCTAATTGATCTTCTTCTCCAGCCATTGCCACAAAACCACCAAATGGCAATGCTCTTATTTCATATTCTGTTTCTTTTCCTTTTTTTGACCAAATTTTAGGACCAAAACCAATAGAAAACTGTCCACAATAAACACCAAAATATTTTGCTGTTAAAAAATGACCTAATTCATGAATAATAATAATTGAACCTAAAACCAATAAAAAGACAATAATATTAATTATATTTTGCATCTATTTCTCTCCTACTTTCTTTAAAACAAACTGACGTGCCCATTGATCTATATCAAGTAATTGTTCTAATGTTGGATTATCAACAAAAACATGTGATTCCATAGCTTCTTCCACTAATCTTTCTATATCCAAAAACTTAATACGTCCATTTAAAAACAATGAATTTGCCTGTTCATTAGCTCCGTTTAATACACATGGCATAGACCCTCCCATTCGTCCAGCTTTATAGGCTAATTCTAATGCATGAAATCTCCTAAAATCAGGTTCTTTAAAATGTAAACAACCCACTTTTGCTAAAGATAATCTTTCTCCACCTATTAATGGTTGACGTCTTGGATAAGTCAACGCATATTGAATAGGTAAACGCATATCAGGTGTCCCTAACTGTGCAATGATAGACGTATCTTGATATTCAACCATAGAGTGAACAATACTTTCAGGATGAATCAAAACTTTGATATGATCGTAATCCACATCAAACAACCATCTTGCTTCCATCACTTCTAAACCTTTATTAAATAATGTTGCACTATCAATTGTAATTTTAGCACCCATACTCCAATTAGGGTGTTTAAGTGCTTGTTCAACAGTTACATTTTCTAATTCTTCTCTGCTTTTATCTCTGAAACTTCCACCACTTGCAGTTAAAATAATAGATTGAATATCTTTATGATATTCCCCATTCATTGATTGGAAAATTGCTGAATGCTCGCTATCAACAGGAAGCAAGGCAACCTTATATTTTTTGATTAAAGGCATAATCAAATGTCCTGCTACAACCAATGTTTCCTTATTAGCAAGTGCAATATCTTTTTTCATTTCAATTGCTTTTATTGTTGGAAGCAATCCAGCAAATCCAACAATTGCATTCAATACAATATCAACTTCTTTTAAAGTTGCTATTTTTATTAATCCTTCACTTCCAAAGTAAAAATTTTGATGAGGATATTTTTTTTGTAAATAAATACAGTCTTCTTCATCTTGCACACAAATATATGATGCTTGAATATCATTCATAATTTCTTCTAATAATTGAATATTTTTTCCAGCACTCATTGCAACAATTTCAAATTCATCACTATGACTTTTTACGACATCAACAGTTTGAGTCCCAATAGAACCCGTTACTCCTAATACACATATCTTCTTCATACTTTACACCACCATTGCAATAAAATGAAGTAATAATCCAAAAACCATAGCATTAAATAAAATAGAATCAAAACGATCTAAAATACCACCATGCCCTGGTAAAAGTTGAGAAAAATCTTTAACCTCAAAAGTACGTTTCATACTACTAAAAGTTAAATCTCCAATCTGACTTGTTATAGTTAAAACAAAACATGAAACAATTAATAAAAACAAAGGTATTTCACCTATATGAATATATGCTCCATAAGCACTAGAAATGACTGTTCCTAATATCATACCACCAATAGACCCTTCAATTGTCTTTTTAGGTGATAATCTAGGATTTAATTTATGTTTACCAAACTTTAATCCTGTAAAATAAGCTCCAGTATCTGTTCCGAAGGTTGCTAAAGCAAGTAAAAGAATATATTCAAATCCATATGATATTCTTAATATATAAAGTAAATGAAATCCCATCGCAATAAGTACACCAGATAAAAAATAATAGCATACTCTCATAAAATTCATACCATCATCAAACATACTACATGCAAGCAAAACAATCAAATATAAAATAATAACCTCTGGTGAAATTAATAATCCCTTCTCTACAAACAAAGAATAAAACACAAAAATACCTAACAATGGATATAAATAAATATTAGCTTTTGGTCTATCACAAATAGATAAAACTTCAAATACCGCCGCGCCAGTCACAATTGAAATTAAAATTTGGAAAGGTAATTCTCCAAAATAAACACAAGGTAAAAGTACCAACAATAACACAATCCCTGTTATAATTCTTTGCTTCATTTAATGACACCTCCAAATCTTCTTTCTCGCCCCTGATAAATAGCTATAACTTTATGAAGTTCATTTTCATCAAAATCAGGCCATAATACATCATCAAATACAAACTCTGCATAAGCCAATTGCCATGGTAAAAAGTTTGATAAACGATACTCTCCACTACTTCTAACCATTAAATCAACTGGTGGCAAATCGCCAGTCATTAAGTGTCTTTCAAAGTATCCTTCGGTAATATCATCTATACTTATTTCATTATTTTTGTATTTTTCACAAATCATTTTTGTTGTTTCGACAATTTCATCCCTGCCACCATAAATAAAAGCAAAAGTTAAAATCAAACCTGTATTCATAGAAGTTCTTTCTATTGCAGCTTTAATAATGTTTTGCGTTTCACTTGGAGCCAATTCCAAATGTCCAATATAACGAATTTGAACATTATTTTCTACCAACTCTTTTAAATACAAATCAAAAAATTCTTTAGGTAATTTAAAAATGTATTCTACTTCACTCGCTTCTCTTTTAAAGTTCTCAGTAGAGAAAGCATAAACAGTCATTGCTTTGACACCTAAACGATTCGCTTCTAATGCTAAAGTTCTAATTGTTTTTGTACCTTCATGATGCCCAAATGTCCTCGGCATTTTTCTTTTCTTTGCCCATCTTCCATTACCATCCATAATAAAGGCAATATGAGCAGGAATATTATTCATATCTAAGTCATATTCTTTGTTTTTCATCTTTTTAAAAAGCATAATTTCACCTCATACCTTTTGACATTATAACATAAATTTAAACATCCATGAAGTCAAATTTAAAAAAGAGAATAGTTTTTTCTATTCTCTTATACAGTCATTAATTCTTCTTCTTTATCTTTTGCGAGAGCATCAATCTTTTTTACATATTCATCAGTTAATTTTTGAACTCTTGTTTTACCATCTTTTTCCTGATCTTCAGGTAAATCAGCCTTACCTAATTCATCATTTGCTGATCTTCTAATATTACGTAATGCAATTTTTGCATCTTCTCCATATTTTTTAACTGTTTTTACATATTCTTTTCTACGATCTTCAGTTAAAGGTGGAACAGTAATACGAATCACTTCACCATCATTTTGTGGTGTTAATCCTAAATTTGCTTCAAAAATAGCTCTTTCAATATCTTTTAAAATACTCTTATCATAAGGTTTAATAACCAATTGACGTCCTTCAACAACTGAGATTCCTGATGTTTGATTAATTGGTGTCATAGATCCCCAATAATCAACCATAACTCTATCCAACATATTTGGATTTGCACGTCCAGCACGTACTGTACTTAAATCATTTTTAAAGGCAACAATTGTTTTGTCCATTTTTTCTTTTGTATCTTCTAAAATTAGATTTAACATTTTTTACTCATCTCCCTTTGAAATAGTTGTTCCTTGCACAATTCCTTGACAAGCTTTGGCAATATTACCATCTTCTTGCATATTAAACACACACAAATCAATACCATTATCTTTACATAAAGTAATAGCAGTTTGATCCATAATATGTAAATCTTCATTTAATACATCTAAATATGTAATTTTATCATACTTTTTCGCCTGAGGATTAATCTTAGGATCATCAGAATAAACACCATCCACACCATTTTTAGCCATCAAAATCACATCTGCATTCACTTCAGCAGCACGAAGTGCAGCAGTTGTATCAGTTGTAAAGAATGGACTTCCAGTACCAGCACCAAAAATAACGATTCTTCCTTTTTCTAAATGACGTACTGCTCTCCTTCTAATATAAGGTTCAGCGACTTCTTTCATATCAATAGCTGATAATAAACGAGTGTCTACACCTATAGCTTCTAAAGCATTTTGTAATGCCATACCATTCATAACAGTTGCAAGCATTCCCATATAATCAGCAGTTGCTCTTACCATTCCCATTTTTTCACCAGTAGCACCACGCCATATGTTACCACCACCACATACAATAGCAATTTCAACTCCTAAATCTTTAGCATCCTTAATTTGTCTTGCTACATCAGCAACAACAACAGGATTAATACCAAAACGTTGTTCTCCAGCCAAAGCTTCACCACTTACTTTTAATAATACTCTATTATACTTCATAGAAATCTCCTTTGTTTGATTACAAGAAAAGGGCACAAAAAAGTGTCCTCCCCTTCAATTTAATTATCCTTTCATTTGAGCAGCAACTTCTTCAGCGAAGTTTTCTTCTCTTTTAGCCATACCTTCACCAACTAAGAAACGAACCATAGCTTCAACTTTTCCATTACCAATATATTTAGCAACAGTTTGATCAGGATCTTTAATAAATTCTTGATCAACTAAGCACATTTCTTTTAAGTTTTTATTTAAACGACCTTGAACCATTTTTTCAACAATATTTTCTGGTTTTGGTTTAGCACTCTTTTCATTTTCTTCCATAGCTTGTGCTTTTAAAACAGCTAATTCTCTATCTAATACTTCAGTAGGAATAGCAGTTCTATCAATATATTGAGGTGCACTAGCAGCCACATGCATAGCAACATCTCTTGCTTTATCTTCATCAGCACCACTTAATTTAACTAATGCAGAAATTTTTCCACCCATATGAGAATAAGCACCAAATGCTTCTTCATCAGCTTTTGTTAAGATTTCAAATCTTCTTAAGCTTAATTTTTCACCAATTTTACCACTCTTTTCAGCGATAACTGTTTCTAATGTTTTACCATCTACATCTAATTGTAATGCTGCTTCTAAATCAGCTGGATTTCCTTTTGCAATAGTTTCAGCAACTAACTTAACCATTTCTTGGAATTCAGTATTTTTAGCAACAAAGTCAGTTTCAGAGTTAACTTCAACAATTGCAGCAGTATTACCTTCAACAACGAAAGCAGTTAAAC